>JAUYMQ010000406.1 GCA_030698575.1 Deltaproteobacteria bacterium | reverse complement strand
AAGCGCCTCAGGCCCCGATGTTCTTCTTCATATCCAGGAAGCCCTGGATGATGTCGATTGGGATGGGGAAGAGCGTGACCGAATTGGTCTCGGAGGCGATCTCCCCCAGCGTCTGAAGGTAGCGCAGTTGAATGGTAATCGGGTTCTTGGACATGATCATGGCGGCGTCGTTGAGCCGCTCCGCCGCCTGATACTCTCCCTCGGCGGCAATGACCTTCCCGCGGCGCTCACGCTCCGCTTCCGCCTGGCGCGCCATGGCGCGCTGCATTTCCTGCGGCAGATCGATGTGCTTCACTTCCACCTGTGAGATCTTGATCCCCCAGGCGTCGGTCTGCCGGTCGAGGATCTCCTGCAGCTTATGGTTGATCGTCTCGCGGCTGGTCAACAGCTCATCCAGCTCCGATTCGCCCAGGACCGAACGGAGGGTCGTCTGAGCCAGCTGACTGGTGGCATAGAGATAGTTATTCACCGCGATGGTGGCCTTGTTCGGATCGAGCACTCTGAAGTAGACAACGGCATTCACCTTGATCGTGACGTTGTCTCGGGTGATCACGTCCTGCGACGGCACGTCCATTGTCACAATCCGGAGATCCACCCGCACGACGCGGTCGACGCCCGGAATGATCCAGCGGAATCCGGCGCCCTTCATGGCCGACAGACGGCCGAGCCTGAAGACAACGCCGCGCTCGTACTCGTAGAAGATCCGGACCCCGGAAATGAAAAGCAGAGTGACAACTCCTACGAAAATCAGCCAGGGGCTCACTTTGAATCCTCCTTCACTTTTTTCACGTTGAGAACCATGCCATCGAGGCCAATCACCTCGATCGGCTCGCCCGTTTGGATATGCTCTTCGCTGACGGCATCCCACCACTCGCCGACGATGAAAACTTTTCCGCCTCCCGTCGAAAGGTCGCTTCGCGCCTCACCCCGGGTGCCTATAAACCCTTCGATCCCGCTGCGCTGGGGCCGGAGAAGGCTCCGCGTCACGCCGTAGGCCACAACCCCGCCGAAGAGACTCACCCCGAGGACCGCCGGAAACAGGACCGACCAGAAGGATACCCGGAGATCCGATTCGGCGGGGGTATCGAACACGATAAGAAGGCCGAGCGTCAGCGAGATAATCCCGCCTGTGAAGAGCAGCCCGAAGCTGGTGACAAAAACCTCCGCGACGAGAAGGACAACACCAAGCAAGACTAACAGGAAGCCGGCGGAGTTCATGGGAAGAACCTCCGCTGCGAGGCCGAAAAGTATGATGGAGAGGACTCCGGCCACCCCGGGGAAGATCAGACCGGGCTGGGTGAACTCCACGTAGAGGCCCAGGAGGCCGCCGAGAAAGAGTAGAACGGCGATGTTGGGATGCGAGATCGTGTCGATGATTCGGTTGATGAAGCTCATCTCGTGCGTTACGAGCTTTGCGTCCTTCGTGCGAAGCGTCAGATCTTCACCGTCGAGCTTGACGGTCTTTCCGTCGATGAGGCCGAGCAATGCCTTCGTGTTCGCCGCCACGAGGTCCACCACGTTGAGCTTCAGCGCTTCATCATCGGTAATCGCCTTTGATTCGCGCACGGCGCTCACCGCCCATTCGGCGTTCCGCCCCCGCTGCTTCGCGATGCTCGCGATGAAGGCCGCCGTGTCCTCCTCCACCTTCGCCGCCATGTCCTTCCCCATCTCCCCCCCGCCCGCGGATACGGGATGGGCGGCCCCCACCCGGGTTCCGGGCGCCATGGCGGCCACGTGGGCCGACATCAGAATGAACGTACCCGCGCTGGCAGCCCGCGCCCCCTTCGGCGAGACGAAGACCACGATCGGGACAGGGCTATTGAGGATCTGCTCGACCATGTTCTGCGTGCTCACCAGGATGCCTCCCGGCGTGTCGAGCTCGATGAGCAAGGGGGCACGCCCGTCCTGACGGGCGGCTTCGATCGATTTTCTGAGAAAGTCGGATGTGGCGGGGTTGATTGTTCCGTTTATCACCATCCGGTGAACGGCATTCCGCGTTGCGGAGTCAGGCTCCTGGACCGAGGAAAAAAGAAGCACGGCAGCCAGGACAGCCGTCAGCGCGCGACGAAGGCGCACGTCAAGACTTCTGCCCTGCGGCGAGTACTTCCTAAGACCGCGCCCGGGGCGACAGAAGCGCGGAAACAGAGTCGAGAATCGCATCGGCGGTGCGTTCCTTGGAAAGGAGCGGTAGCGGCCGTTCAGTCCCGTCCCGATCGAGAATGACAACCTGGTTCGTGTCCACGCCGAACCCGGCGCCATCAACGGTTACGTCGTTGGCCACAACAAGATCCAGGTTCTTTCCTTCGAGCTTCTTTCGAGCATTTTCGATCACGCGATCGGTCTCGGCCGCAAACCCGACGAGAAGGCGATCGCCTTTCGCACGGCCGAGTTGCGAAAGGATGTCCCGCGTTTGTTTCAGATCGAGACGGAGATTTCCTTCGCCCTTCTTGATCTTCAAGGAAGACACCGAATCGGGCGTCCAGTCCGCCACGGCGGCGGCCATCACGACGACCGAAGCCTTGGGATAGTGCTCCAGCACCGCATCGCCCATCTCCAGCGCCGTTTCGACGCGCCTCAGCCTCACCCCCCGGGGAACGCGCAGCCCGGGATCCACCGGTCCCGAGATAAGCGTCACATCAGCGCCTCGCCGCCAGGCGGCCCGCGCCAGCGCGTATCCCATCTTTCCCGAAGAGCGGTTCGAAATCACGCGCACCGGGTCTATGGGCTCCTCGGTAGGGCCCGCCGTAACGAGGAGTGCAACGCCGGACAGATCCTGCGTCGAGATCGCCCGGGCCGCCCCATCCAGAATATCCTCCGTGTCGGCGAGCCGCCCTTCCCCGACATGGCCACAAGCCATCTCTCCTTCGGCGGGATCGACGACGTGGGCGCCCCCGTTCCGGAGCTCCTTGATATTTCGCTGGACGGCGGCGTGACGGTACATGTGGACGTTCATCGCGGGGGCGAGAACAAGCGGGGCTCGCGTGGCGAGCGCCACCGTCGTGAGCAGATCGTCGGCCATGCCCATCGCCAGGCGGGCGATCACGTTGGCCGTCGCAGGCGCGATGAGAAGAAGATCCGCCCAGTCGGCCAGATCAATATGGCCGATCTCCTGCTCCTGTCCTGGGTCAAAGAGATTGGTGGAGACGGGATTCTGGGTGAGGGCCTGGAATGTCAGGGCCGTCACAAACCTGGCGCCGCCAGAAGTGAGGATGACGCGAACCTCCGCGCCCGCGCGCATCGCGGATCTGACCACCTCGGCCGCCTTGTAGGCCGCAATACCCCCGCTGACGCCAAGGAGAATTCGCTTTTCCGACAGGACGCTTCCGGAGGACATGCATGACTCCACGCGAGAAACCGGGCCGGCGGTCCCTGCCGGCGGCGGATCACCCGCGCTCAAAAAAAGCATAGGTGAGCCCCCCCCGGGTGTCAATGTGTAAAGCTGATAAAGCGGGTAAGCTTAGGAGGCCGCTCGCCCCGCGACCCCGGCGCGGAGGACCCTCATGATATGTTGAGCTTTCAGCACGGCCGGCAGGGCGCCCGCGCGGAGCCCATGGGGACAATACGAGAGGGAGGAAAGCAATGCGGAAGGACCTGCGCTGTGACGCTTGCGGCGCCGTGGTGGAGAGCTACCGGAACCCCGCGCCCACGGCCGACGTGATCGTCGAGATGCCGGAAGGCGGAATCGTGCTCATCGAGCGCAGGAACGATCCGCTGGGCTGGGCGATACCGGGGGGCTTCGTCGATTATGGTGAGAGCCTCGAAGAATGCGCGGTCCGCGAAGCAAGGGAGGAAACGGGGCTCGACGTCGAGCTCATCCACCAGCTGGGAACCTACTCCGACCCGTCCCGGGATGCGCGCCGCCACACGATTACCGCAGTCTACGTGGGGCGCCCCTGCTCGTCCGCCGCGCTCCACGCGGCGGACGACGCGGCGAAGGCCGAGGTCTTCACGCAGGAACGGCTGCCCTCCCCGCTCGTCTTCGATCACGCCGCAATCCTCGAGGACTATTTCCGGTGGAAGGCCGATGGGAGCGAGTTCCTTCCCGGCCGGACTGGACGACTTCCGGGCGGATGAGCCGCGCTCGCCGCCAAAGAAAAAGGCCCGACGGCAGACGCCGCCGGGCCTTTCACTTGGAAACCAGGGTGGTCACGTCAGACGAGACACCGCCTCGGCGATCCGCGCCAGCCCTTTCTCGATCGTCGCCATGCTCGTCGCGTATGAGAGCCGCACGTAGCCGTCGGCGCCGAAACCATCGCCCGGCACGACGGCCACGCGCGCCGAGTCCAGCAGGTACTCCGTGAACGAAGTCGAGCCGTCGATCGTTTTTTCGCCGAACTTGCGGCCGTACAGCGCCGAGACGTTCGGGAATACGTAGAAGGCGCCCTTCGGCCAGAGGCAGGAGATCCCCTCGACGGCGTTGAGACCCTCCACCATGACCCGGCGTCGCTTCTCGAACTCCCTCAGCATTATGGTGACGCAATCCTGCGGACCCTCGAGCGCGGCGATGGCCGCCTTCTGGCTGATCGAGACCGGGTTGGACGTGCTCTGATCCTGTATGCGGTTCATCGCCGCGATGACCTCCCGGTCTCCGACGGCGAAGCCGATTCGCCAGCCGGTCATCGAGTAGGTCTTCGATACGGCGTTGAGAATGAAGGTTCGCCGCCGGATCTCGGGGCCCAGGCTGGCGATGCTCGACCATGCAAACCCGTCGTAGGTGAATTTCTCGTAGATCTCGTCACTGATGACAAAAATACTCTTGTCCAGGATCACCGCGGCAAGCGCCTCCAGCTCGGCCTTCTCGTAGGCCGACCCCGTGGGATTGGAGGGACTGCACAGGACTACCGCCTTCGTCTTCGGAGTGATCGCGCGGTTGAGCTGCTCGGGGGAGATTTTGAACTCGGTCTTCTCGTCGGTCTCGATGATGACCGGCGTCGCCCCCGCCAGCGTGACCATCGGCGGATAGGAAACCCAGTAGGGCGCCGGGATGATCACTTCGTCGCCTTCCTGGAACAGCGTCTGCGCAAGATTGTAGAAGCTGTGCTTGCCGCCGACCGAGACGAGAATCTCGGCGGGCTCGCAGGAGATCCCGCCGTCCCGCGCGAGTTTGTTGATAATCGCCTGCTTCAGCTCGGGGATGCCCCCTGTCGCGGTGTACTTGGTGAACCCGGCGCGAATAGCCGCAATGGCGGCCTCCTTCACGTGCTCGGGCGTGTCGAAGTCGGGCTCGCCGGCACCGAAGCCCACGACGTCAATCCCCTCCGCCTGCATCGCCTTGGCCTTGGCCGTAATCGCGAGGGTGGGCGAAGGCTTTATGAGCTTCACACGATTGGAGAGCACGGCTTTCCTCCTAGGAGATAACCCTGGCCCGCTTAACGGCCGCTCAGTTTCCGGCCGTGATAGGACTTGAGCCTTTCATTGACGACCTCGGGCACCAGCCCTCCCACGTCGCCGCCGAACTGGACCACTTCCTTGATGATGCTCGAACTCAGGTAGAAGTACTGCGGGCCGGTCATCATGAACACGGTCTCGCCCTCGGGGCGCATACGCTGGTTCATCATGGCCATCTGGAACTCGAACTCGAAGTCCGAGAGTGCCCGGAGACCACGGATGATCACTGCCGCGCCGCGCTCTTTGCAGAAGTCGACCAGCAGCCCCTCGAAGCTCTCGACCCGGACCCCCTTTCGATCCTTCAGCGATTCGCTGATCAACTCGATCCTTTCGGCAACCGAGAAGATCCCCTTCTTGCTGGGATTGTTCGCGACCCCGACTATCAGCTCGGGAAAGATCGCGAGCGTGCGATCGACGATGTCGACGTGGCCGTAAGTGATCGGATCGAAAGATCCGGGGTAGACCGCGACGCTTGAACCGCTTTTCATGACGAAGCCCCCGCAGCCGGCTTTGCCGGTTTGCCCGGGTTGGAACGGCTGGCAGTGCCGGAGGACTGCCCGGCCGGCCGGAGAAACGCGATACAGGTGTCACCGTAGCGCTTTTGGCGGAAGGCCTCCAGGGCCGGCGGCGTGTCCACGGTCTCCCGCACGCTCGATTCGATGACGACGATACCGTCCGGCGCGAGAAGTCCTTCCTCCAGAAGGCGCTCCGCGGCCGGCGCGGCCGCCCCCTCGCCGTAGGGGGGATCAATGAAAGCCAGATCGAAGGGGCGTTCCCCCGATGACGCGAGGCGACTAATCAGCCGCTCTGTGTCGCCGGCGTGCACCCGGCCGCGCTCCTCGAGATCAAGGCGTTGGAGATTCTCACGAATGAGGGCGCAGGCTGCCGGGCTCCTATCGACGAACACGACATCCGATGCGCCTCGAGAGAGCGCCTCGATGCCGTAGCCGCCCGTTCCCGCGAACAGGTCGATGGCGCGCCCCGAGATCGCTCCGCCCTTCCCGGCGGCCAGAACGTCGAAGACGGCCTCGCGCACCTTGTCGGATGTGGGCCGGAGCTGAAGGTTCTTCGGCGGCCCCAGGAGCGCCCTGCCACGCGCGGTTCCGCCGACAATGCGCACAACGCCCTCGCGATTCGATGAGACAAAGTAGTATCAGAAGGGAGGCGCGAGCGTCAACGCGCACCGCCTGCCCGAACATGGAGCCGGCCGCGCGACTGGCCCTCATCTTCGCCCGTCGAGTAGTATGAACAACAGACAAACGCGCCGGCGTTTGCGCCGCCCGCGGCGCTGCAAGCGCCGCAACTGTGCAGGCCCGCGGCGCTACAAGCGCCGCAATTGTGAAGGAAAGACCGCTCATGGATCTTCTATTGAAAGACAGGGTAGTGCTCGTTACCGGAGGCGCCTCGGGCATCGGAAAGGCGACAGCGGCGTTGCTGACCAAGGAAGGCTCTCGGGTCGTGGTGATCGATCGGGAGGCATCGGCCGCCGAGGCCGCCGCCAGGGAAACGGGCGGCGACGCGACAGGCGTCGGTCTGGACGTGACGCGCTTCGATGACGTCAGGGCCGCTATCGGCGACATCCACGGCCGGTTCGGACGCATCGACGGGCTGGTGAACGCCGCGGGCGTTCTGGCCGGCGGTCGTTTCGTCGAGACGGAACCCGCGAGCTGGAAACGCGAAATCGACGTCTGCCTCTACGGCGTGCTCAATTGCTGCCATGCCACGCTCCCGATCATGGCAAGCCAGAACGGCGGCCAGATCGTGAACATCGCAAGCGACGCCGCAAAGGTGGGCGAAGGGCAGATGGCCTCCTACGCGGCGGCCAAGGGCGCTGTTGTCGCCTTCTCGAAATCCATCGCCAAGGAACACGGTCGCAACGCGATTAATGTGAACGTGGTTTGCCCCGGCACCACCAAGACCGCGATGACCGCCTTCCTGACGCCGGAGATGGAAGCGAAATGGATCCGCAGCTATCCCCTGCGCCGGCTCGGCGAACCGCTGGACATTGCCAACATGATCGTGTTCCTCCTGTCCGGCCGCGCTTCCTGGATCACCGGGCAGGCCATCAGCGTGAACGGAGGCTACTCGATGTGTTAACTGAAATGAGTTAATTGATATGAATTGATTGATTTGAGTTGATCCATCCGCGTCTGCCATCTCTGCAGATGCACCCCCGACGCGCGGCGAGTCCGGCAGATACACTTTCGTGACAGGCGCCAGACACCGCGGTATGTCGGAGCAGAAGCTGAATTTCGTCACCGAGGGCGACAATTTTGCGTCGTCTGACGTCCCGGCAGCCCCTTCCCGCCTGATTTTTTCCTCCCGGGAGCGGTCACGCACCCCGCACCGGGACAACGCCGCACCCATGCCGATCCCTCTGTTTTCAGAGAGTTGGCTCACCTGCGCGGGTCCCGACGCAGACGCGCGTCGGCCCGGCTGAACGACGACCCGCCAGTTGGCATCTCATTTGCATTAGCACTCTCCCAACGGACGGCGCCCCCGAGCGGCCCCGCCCGCGCGGGAGGGGAAACACAGCAGGGCGTGGGCACCACGCCAGTCCCAGGAG
>JAUYMQ010000398.1 GCA_030698575.1 Deltaproteobacteria bacterium | reverse complement strand
TGCTCGGCGCCGGCCTCCAGGGCGCCCGCGTGGTGTTTCGAACGGCGGTAACGCCGGAGATCAGTATCGACCTCGGTAGCCTTCTCGCGGGCGGAGAGCAGCAAGCCGCGTCATCGGACGCGAGCAAGCCGGCCCTCCCCTTCCTGCGACCCGAGGTGGAGCTTGAGCAGCACGGAAACACCCTGGCGCGATGGTCACCGTACGGGAGTCCGCCAGCGTGGTTTTGGCCAGCCACCCTGGCGCTTGCCGGAGTGGGAGCCCTGTCGGCAACATGGACGCTGTGGAGAGCCTTTTCACCTCGCAGCGCTGAGAGGCGCGTATCGCGCCGCAGGAGAACGTGATGACTGGACGACCGATGGCGCGCGTGGGTCGCCGTTCGAGTTGCGCTATGCGCTCTCGGAGCAATCCCAAGCGAGGCCCCGGCGGCAAGAAGCGTGGCCCGCTGCACCGCATCCGGAGGCTCGCCGAGGCCGCAGCCTACTACCGCTTGGGCGGCAACGTGCAGCGCGCCGTCAAGATCGAGCGAGAACTCGACCGGGCCGTACGGGACATGGAGAGGGTGCGGGGAGGCAAGTACGCCGACGCGGCCTACGGGGCGGAAGAGGCTGGCCGAGAAGGTGGGCGCATCAAGCGCCGGCGGCCACGGCTCCGGAACCCCCATCTCCCCGCGTCAGCCAACAAGGACGCCTGGGCGGTGCGCAAGGCGATCTACGCCGGGGACGCCAGGAAGGCCCTGGCCGCGCTGAACCGGCTCGCATCGGAACTGGACAGGCACTCGGTTGCCGAGGCCAGAATGCGCGGCAGGAACCCCGGAACCCGAACGGACGGGAGGTACATCGTGATGTCGGCCGGCTCCCCGAGGAAGGGCAGGTTCGGAAACTACCGCAGGGTGGCGGTGGTTCGTCTCGCGCCTGGATTCGAGGGCGTGCCTAAGATGATCTCAACGCGCACCCGGGGCGTCGCCGAGATCATCCGTGTATGGGAACGCCTGAGCGTTGGCAAGACGGATCGAGGCGCCTATCAGATCGCGCTAGGAGAGGCGCAGCAGCTCGCCGCGGAGCTCAACCGAGGCTAGAAGTTCCCATGGGAGCCGTGCGTAGATCCAACCCGGAACTCATCCAGAAGGCGGTCAACCGTCTCCTGGAGCATTGGATCGTCCCAGGCTCCCTCGATGCAACCATCGGCTTCAAGCGCCGGAGGACCAAGCCGAAGCGCGTCCGAGTCGTTACGGCTATGCACCTTGACCGGCAGGAACTAGAGGGCGTTGAGTTCGGCATCGACGAGCAGGGACATCCAGTCGGCACGCCAACGATCTACAGGTCAGTAGCCCCAGCTCGCAAGGCGATCAAAGCCTTTGTGAAGCGTGAATACCCTGGTCGCGTGAAGGTCATCTCTGGACGAGTGCGCGAGGAGTTCGTCATCCCCCCTATGCCCTACACGGTCGAGAAGCGCATCTTCTATGACCCCGAGGCGGCATATTGGGCGGCGAAGGAACGCGCAGACGCCGGGGCACCGTTCAGGGCGACCGACGCTGACGGGGAAAAGCTGTCGCTGCTCGACATACGCATGGCGCTGAAGAGACTCGGGCCCATGAAGCGCGTCAGGAGAAAGAAGAAGACGGTGCTCATCTCTCGCCGGACAGGGACGGGGCGCCGAGGAGCCCGTAGAGCAGCCCGACGCTTGAGCCTTGGATTCGAACCTCCCTCGGATACATCCTTTGACTTCGGCCCAGCACCCCCTGATGCGTCCTTCGACTTCGGAAGGAAGCCGAAGAAGCGAAAGCTCAAGAGAGCTAAGGCTTGCGTCCCAGGAAGGGGCGTCTTCGTGCGATCATACACGGTGCCTGAGCACTGGCGTAAGTGTCCCGAGCGCAGACCACGCTAACTCGAGGCGGACGGAGAGAACGATGCGATACGTGCAGCCTGTCCAGCTTTGGCGCCATCCTGCGCTCGGATCCGCCCGTCTCGGCGGCGAGAGCTGGCTGTCGAAGATTACCGGAGGAGCCTACCAGACCGATGCCGACGTGGCCTCGGCCGAGGGCGGCCCTGCCGTCGATATTGAGTTCATCCGGGAGGCTCGACGCGAGGAGTTCGCCTGGCGCGGCCCGTCAAGCACGCAAGGCGACCGACTGTCTCGGCGCACGGAAGATGTGGCGAGCCTCGCGAGCCAGGGCAAGATCGGTCAGGCCGAGCACGCATTCGCCACGGCGGAGGACGAGGCCATCGCGAACTTCCCCGCTGGTCACCCTGGCCAGTCGGAGGCACAACGGCTACTGGCTCGCGCCCTGGACGTTCTCGAGTCCTACGGCGGAGACGTCGAGCGTTCTTCCGGCGCATCCACGGTCCAGGCCACGGCCGCCATCGCCGAAGAGGCGAAGGCAGAGGCTGCGGCCGAGGCCGGCTCAACTTCCGCTGCGTGGCTCGCCGAGCAGGGAGAGCGTGAAGACGTCGCCCTCGCCATGGAGCACGGAGACGCGGCCTACGGTATCTCCTGGCTCCCTGGCGGGAACGTGGCGGTTGAGGGTGCGGCAACCGCCGTCGAGGGCATCGGCGATGTGTGGAGCATGATTCCGATGTGGGTCAAGCTGGCCGGAGCTGCTGGCATCCTGGGCGTCGGCTACGTCGCGGTGAAGCGATGAACCCGCTAGTGAAGAACATTCTCATGGGCGTCGCCGAGAGCATCGCGGGGAAGCTAGAGGGAGCGTCGGAAGTGCTTCGGGACGAGGCCATCCCGCTGCTCGATCGCCTGGCTTACGCGGAGAGCGCCATCAACAGTCTATCGTCCAGCCTGCCTGGAAAGGCAGGCGATGTGTTCAGGGCATTATCAGGGCTGCTACACGAGGCTCAAGACCAGATCGAGAAGCCTACCGTGACGGTGCATCGTGAGTGATTCCACGGTCAAGATGCAGATCGGCATCATCGAGGAGGCCGGTCGCGTTCTCGGCGTGGCGATCCTCGACGCTCCCAGGGCCAGGCTTCTTGGCCGAATCGTGCGGTACAGCTATGATTCAGGCCGAGGGCCCGAAAATCGAGGGGCAGCGCTGCTCCGCAGCATGAAACATGGAGACAACCCCTCCGGGATGCTGGTATTCGACGTGGACGGGGAGGCTTAGATGGCGCGCAGCAGAAGAGCGAAGAATATCCCCATGCCCATCGTGGTTGTTGGATCTGGAGCCGTGGCGTGGGTCGCCCGTGGCGCGTACGACAAGGTTGCACGGGGTGCCAAGCGTGCCGCGGGGGGCCTGAAGATAGACTCAAGGGGAGCGAGAAGGGCTGCTTCGTTCGTGCGGTCCAAGGTCAAGCGCAACCCGGTGGGCGTCGCCGCCACGATCCTGCGCCAACTCGGCGGCGCCGGGCGGCTCTCCGCGATGATCGGCGCGCACACATTCCTCGATCACGGCGACGGGCTGAGCTTCAAGCTCAAGCTCAAGGGCAAGCGCGGCGCGGGAAACTACGTCAAGGTGACACTGGACCCGAGCGACACCTACACGGTCAGCTTCGCGCAGATCACGCGGCGCGGCCTCGACGTGACGCGCACCGGCGAGTACTCTGGCGTCTACGCGAGCGCGCTGCGCCCGACCATCGAGCAGCACCTTGGGCTCTACATGAGCCTCGGGACGATGGCCAGGAAGAACCCCCTCATCCTCGTCAACCCGCGCCGCAAGGGGTCATCGATCCCCAACACTCCAGCGTGGCATCGTAAGATGGTCCGGGAGTGGAACGCTCTCCTTCGAGCGCTCTCGGTGGAGAGGCCAAAGAGGGCCTACGAGATCGGCTACGTGAGGGATCGGATCCTCGAACACCAGGAC
>JAUYMQ010000397.1 GCA_030698575.1 Deltaproteobacteria bacterium | reverse complement strand
TATCTGATCAAGCGGCCGGGGCCGGATCGAGTCCGGATCGGGTTTCCGGCCCTCGTCAATCACCACGAAGCAGATGCCTTCCTCGCAGGGGCCGGCCTCGATCACGATGCTCTTGCCGGTGTCGCCCCCGTAGGCGTGGCGTATCACGTTGGTGCAGGCTTCGTCCATCGCCAGCACGATCCGCCCCGTCTCTTTTTCTGCAAAACCCTCGGCGCAGGAGATCTCCTTCACCAGGCGCCGCATCAGGTAGAGCTTTTTCGGATCGCTGGGAATTCGGATGGAAACGGTTCCCTCGGGCCCTTTCACGCAGCCCTCCTAATTCCGTTCCGGGCGGGCCACCGCAAGAAGTACGATGTCGTCCCGGGCCGGGCCGAAGCGGAACCCATCCACCCCGTCCACGATCGCAATCGACATCTCGTCGACGGGGCGCCCGGCGTTTTCCGCCAGGAGCTTCTCCAGCCTGTCGACGCCGAAGAACTGTCCATGGGCATCACGCGCTTCGGTGAGCCCGTCGGTATACAAGATCAGGCGGTCTCCCGGGGAGAGGAGCGATTCTCCCTGCTCGGCGCCTCCGCGAAGCTCCGGCTCCACCCCAAGCACGGGCGCCGAGACATCGAGCCTCTCACCGGCGCCGTCCTTGCTCCGCCACAGCAGGCTCGGCGGGTGACCCGCCGAAGCCCATAGCAGACGCCCGGAGGCAATCTCCAGCTCGGCGACGGCCATCGTCATGTACATGCCCAGCTCGGCGAACTGCTGATACACGAAGCGGTTCATCGCGGTGAGCGTTTCCGCCGGCGAGGCGCCCTCTCCCACGAGCCGCCCGAGCTCCATGTGAACGCGGTTCGCCACGCCGCTGGCGGCGATGCCGTGGCCCGTGACGTCGCACACGGCAAGAAACACACGGTCTTCCTCGAGCCGCGTAAGGGCGTAGTCGCCGCCGATGCCGATCATCGGGCGGTACACGGTCTCGATCTCGAGGTCCGGCCGCCGAACAGCTCCGGGCACGAGCGTTCGCTGGATCCGCTCAGCCAGCGCCAGATCCTGCTCCATCTGCTTCTGTGCTTCCCGCAGCTGCGCGTTCGCTTCCTCCAGCTCCGCCGTGCGGAGCTTCACTTTCTCTTCGAGGCGCTCGTTGGCCTCCTTCAATTCGTCGAGAAGCCGCCGGTTGGTCTGTTGCAGGTCGTAGGTCTCGAGCGCCCGCCGGACGTTGAGGCGCAGATCCTCGTCTTCCCAGGGCTTGGTGAGATATCGGTAGACCCGCCCGGAGTTGATGGCCTGTATCGCCGAGTCGATGTCGGTGTATCCGGTGAGGACCATCCGGATGGCATCCGGGTTTATGGCGATGCTCTTCTCGAGGAACTCCGAGCCGGTCATCTCGGGCATGCGCTGGTCGGCAATGATGAGCGAGACCTTCTCCTTGCGGAGGATCTCCAGTCCCTCGGCGCCGCTCAAGGCCGTGAGCACCCGGTAGTCGGGCTTGAAGGTGTACTCGAGCAGTTTGAGGATCGAGCCCTCATCGTCGACGATGAGGAGGGTGTGCTGGCTGGATTCGGTCATCCGCTCCCCTGATGGCGCGGCACCCGGGAACGGGTGCGGCGGGCCCAGGCGCCATCATAACGGCGGGGGGGCCGGGGGGCAACCGACTGCTTCATGCGGCTCGCGGGCCTATTGGAAGCTCCACCGTGAAGGTGCTCCCCTCGCCCATCCGGCTCTCCACCCGGATGATGCCGCCGTGCTTGCTCACGATACCGTGGCTCACCGACAGGCCCAGCCCCGTGCCCTGTCCGATGGGCTTGGTGGTGAAGAAGGGATCGAAGACCCGGCTGACCTTGTCAGGGGGGATGCCGGTGCCCGTGTCGCGCACGCTCACCGCGACCCGCTGCTGGCCTTCTTCATCCCCGATCGCCCAGGTCCGCACATAGATGTCTCCAGGCCCGCCCTTGTGTTCTATCGCATCGATGGCGTTTGAAAGCAGATTCATGAACACCTGGTTCATCTGCCCGGCATAGCAGGCCACCGGCGGCAGGTCGCCGTAGTTGCGGTGAACGGTCAGGCGGTCGCCGAGCCGGTGCTCGAGCAGGTGCAGCGTGCTCTCGAGCCCCGCGTGCAGATCGACGTCTTTGAACTCGGCTTCGTCGAGCCGACTGAAGGTGCGCAGGTCGCTCACGATATTCTTCGTTCGAAGCGCCCCCTCCTTCGACCGCGAAAGCATATCGTCCAGCTCCTCGAACACGTCCGCGTCGACCGTCTGACCGCGCTCGAGAACTTCCCTCAACAGGCTCAGCCGGCGGCTCACCTGCCCGAGAAAACCGTAGACGATGCTGATGGGATTGTTCAGTTCGTGGGCGACGCCTGCGACAAGCTGGCCGAGGCTGGCCATCTTCTCCGACTGGATGAGTTGCTGCTCCTTGCGCTGGAGTTCCTCGATCGCTTCGGAGAGCTGGTCTTTCTGCTCGGCGAGATCCCAGTAGAGTTTGGACTGCTTGATGGCCACCGAGACCTGGTCACCGATGGCCTGGACGAAGTCCTGCTCCTCCTGTTTCCACCGATGTGGCTCGCTGGTGAAGAGCGTCAGTTCGCCGATGAACTCGTCGGCATAGAACAGCGGTACGATGAGGACCGACCTGGTGCCCTTCAGCGCCTGCACGAACTCGGGGTAGTCGTTTCCCAGATTCTTGGTGAGGGGATCGGCGCCCACGTCGCCGATGACATAGGGGCGGCGCGTCTCAATCATGAACTTCAGCGCGGGCTCGATAGCCTTGAACCCCGGCGACTTGAGTCCGACTGTCGAAGCGACGCCGGGCGCCGTGTATTCATGCTCCACGGAGTGGTCATCTGTACCGGGCGAGAAGAGCGCCAGCCGGCAGCGCGACACCCCAACAGCCCGGCCGACCTGCTCAACCGTTGTCTGGAGCACCCGATCAAGATCCAGGTGTCCCCGGATTGCCGACGTGATCAGGTTCATCATCGACTCGCGCTCGAGCAGCCGCTGCAACTCCTCGGTGCGCTCCTGGACCAAACCCTCCAACGCACGGGCGCGCGCCTCGAGTTCCTGAACGTCCTTCTGGCGGACACGGGCCGTCACGTGGAGGGTCAGCGCGAAGAGCAGCTTGTAGGCCAGGGGGCTTTGCTGGACAAGCAGCTCACGAAGGGGCGCCCGATCCAGACGCAGAAGAATCGTGTCATTCGAGGCCCGCACCGAGGCCGAGCGCCGCCCGCCCTCGAGGAGCGCCAGTTCGCCAAAGAGCGTCCCGGCCTCCAGTTCGGTCACCGGCAGCTCCTCGCCCTCCGGCGACATCCGGATGATCGTGACGCTGCCTGACGCTACGATGAAAAGAGAATCGCCCTCGTCTCCTTCGCGGATGATCATGCCGCCGGCCTTCACCGGAAGCTCCTTCACCAGTTCCGCGAGGGCCTCGATGTCACTGTCGGTGAGGGCGAGCGCCGGATCAATCGTGGTCGGGAGCAGCCGGCCTCCCATCGTGTCCTGAAGAACCGCAATGATCTGGGCACGTTCCATGGTTCGACTCGAGGGTTTGACTCCCGGGTTCGATTCCGGGCGCCTCCCTTAGGCTACCACTTCTCTCCGAAGGGACGTACATCAACCTCGAAAGTCCAGGCCGACCGGTCCTGCTCCACCAGGTGATGAACCGTCTCGGCGATGGCATCAGGCTTCAGAAAGTATTCGTCGGGGCGATCGGGGAAAAACTCTCTCGTCCGGGGAATGTCGATCACGCCATCGACGATGACGTAGGCCACGTGGATTCCCTGGGGGGCGAGTTGCCGCGCCATCGACTGGGCCAGCGATCTCTGGGCGGCCTTGGCGGATGCGAAGGCCGCGAAGCTGGCCCCGCCTCGCAGCGAGGCCGTCGCGCCCGTCACGACAATCGCGCCGCTACCGGCTTTCTGCATGTCGCGGACGGCTTCCTGGCCGCAGAGAAGCAGCGCGAGTGAGTTCACTCGCCAGCTCTCCTCGAACATCTCGGGAGGCGTCTGGAGGAAGTCGCCGAACAGGCCGCTTCCCGCGTTGTGCAGAAGGACGTCGACCGGGCCGAGATCCTTGCGGATGCGCGCGAAGGCCTCGCCTACCTGCCCGGCATCGGAAACATCGGTTGCATAGCCCCGGGTTCCTGGAATGGCCTTCTCGAGATCCTTCAGCCGATCCTCCGATCGGGCCAGCATCGCCACCCGGTAGCCGGCCGAGGCGAAGCGCTTGCTGAAGGCGGCGCCGTTGCCCGGTCCGACGCCGGTGATCACACATACGCGCGAAGCCATGGACTACCTCCTGTGGCGTCTCAGGCGCGGAATACAGCGCACTCTCCGGACGAAAGGGCGCGCCGGCGCGCGCCTCTCCGGCGAGCATCCGTCATCCGGGCCGGGTTCGACTATAGAGGAAGAAATAGCGGGGAGCGAGCCGGGTCGTTGGGGCGAGTCGAGGCAGTCCGACGGGCGGGTGCGGCCGAACGGACGGGACAGCCGCAGTTGGAGCAGAAGCGATCGTCGGGCTCCATCTCGCCGCCACAGCCCGTGCAGGGGCGTGACGAGGGGTTACCGCACTCGGTGCAAAACCATGTCCCTTCGCGAAGCATGTTGTGGCAGGCGCAGCATTCCATGGTGTCACTCCGTCTTGTCCGCGCCGGCTCAGGGCCGGCGGGCCGGGGGGGCCGCGCCGCCGCTAGAAGCGGGGCTTGCGGGCCTCGAAGCGCTCGCGCGCCGTCGTGTCGACCAGCCCGTAGAGGGTTTCCTTGAACCGCTCGACGGCGCCGATGCGCCGGGGGCGGGACCCGTGCCCGATCTGGCCGAGCCGGGTCGGCCCTCGCTGATTCCTTGTCCGGTAGCTTTGGGTCTGGCAGTTCATCTTGTGTCCCTCCCGATTTCAGTTTCGCTGACTCCTTCCTGAAGCTAGAGCAAGGCCCGTGCCAAACCCGCGGTAAAAAATTTTCACTGGTTCTGCGGGCGGAAATGTGTGCGGGGGCAAGCCTGCGGGGCGAGGCCGTGCTGCGAACGGCGCGCTTGAAAAGGGAATGCGTGTCAAGAACAGCCTGATCAGCGGCGCACATTCAATCCGCGCCTAGAGGCCGTTGGACGAAACCGCACCGCGGGACAGCGCGCGGCCGGCGCCAATGACCGCCAGGTTCACGCCCAGGCCGATCACGCCCACGTGCACGCCCCCCAGGCGAGGCGTTCCGGTCCACATGCCCCAGAGCGCGACGGCGCAGCCGGCCAGGATGCCGAGGAATACGGTGCGGGCCTCCAGCCGCCGGGAGTGCACCCCCAGGAGGAAGGCCGGTGCGCACTGCATGAGCACCTCCATCTTCACCTCGATGAGACGCCAGAGAGTTATGCGCGGCGCCACCGCGATCCCGACCATGAGGATGAGAAGCGCCGCGGCGGCCAGCTTGCCCTGCCGCGTGGTCCTCGGATCGTATCGGTCGCTCCCGACTACGTCCTCGGAGATGACGCTTCCGAGCGAGAGCAGCACCGAGTCGGCCGTCGACATGATGGCCGCGAGCGCGCCGATGAAGACCATGGTCGCGAGGATCACGTTGATCCCGCCCTGCTCGGCCCAGTTCCGGATCACCATCGG
>JAUYMQ010000371.1 GCA_030698575.1 Deltaproteobacteria bacterium | reverse complement strand
CCATTGCCGCGGGCGCCGAACTATGGGCCATCGTGAAGGCCACGAGCCTGCGCATCGGCGCCTGACAGTTCAACGAGGAACAAGCATGCGAACCATCCGTACGGGGTTGATCATCGGCGTCGCCGTCGCCGCAATTCTCGGCGCGCTTTCTCCCGTGAGTGCTCGCGCGGCCGACGAGCTGACCATCGCGGCCGCGTCGAGCCTGCAGGACGCACTCGATCCGATCCTTCAGGCCTTCGAGCAGGCCCACGGCGCGAAGACCAGGGTGACCTATGCGGGTTCCGGTCAGCTCATGGCGCAGATTGAGGGGGGTGCGCCGATAGACGTCTTTCTGACGGCGCGCGTGGAGATGTTCGACGAGCCTGCCTGGAAAAAGCGATTCACCGGGGTGCGACGCTTCGCGACGAACAGCCTCGTGCTGATCGTGCCGGCTTCCTCCGACGCGCGGCCGGCGGCGCTCGCCGATCTCACGAAGCGTCAGTACGCGCGCATCGGAATGGGAAATCCCGGCTACGTGCCCGCCGGAATTTACGCGCGAGCGGCGATGGAGCGCGCGGGGCTGTACGCGCCCTTGCAGCGGCGGATGGTCTTTGGGGAGAACGTGCGGCAGGTGCTGGTCTATACCGAGCGGGGCGAGGTCGACGCGGCTTTCGTCTACCGCACCGACGCCAGGGGGCGAACGGGGGTGCGCGTGGCGTTCGAAGTGCCAATCCCGGTGGGCCACGCGATCACTTACGGAGCGGGGGTGGTGGCAGCTTCACCCCACCGGGCGCTGGCGGAGAAGTTCGCGGCCTTCCTGACGGGGAGCCGCGCGGCGGAGATCCTCGCCGCGCACGGCTTCGGCAAATAAGTGGGACAGTCCCTCTTAATAAGAGGGACTGTCCCACTTATTTCTCAGCCGATACCGAGATTTTTCGCGATGATGCGCTTCATGATTTCGTTCGAGCCGGCGAAGATGGTGTGCACGGCGGCATCGGCGAAGTCGGTCGAGATCGGGTACTCCTCCATGAAGCCGTAGCCGCCGTAGAGCTGCAGGCACTCGCTGGTGAGCCGCTTCTGCAGCGCCGTGGTCCACCACTTCGCCATGCTAACCCCCGTGACGATGTTTTCACCCCGCACATGCGCCACCAGGAGCTTGTCGACGAACGCCTGGCCGACCTCGAGTTCCGTGGCGAGTTCCGCCAGCTTGAACTGCGTGTTCTGGAATGCCGCGATGGGCTTCCCGAATGCGTGGCGCTGCTTCACGTAATCGATGGTGTCCTCGAGCGCGCGCCGCGAGCAGGCGATTGATGCGACCGCCACCGAAAGCCGCTCCTGCTGGAGCTTCTCCATCAGCATGACGAACCCCTGGCCTTCCTGGCCGAGCAGGTTCTCGACGGGCACCCGGCAGTCCTCGAAGAACAGCTCGCTCGTGTCCTGCCCCTTGAGGCCGAGCTTCTCCAGGTTCCGCCCGCGAACGAACCCTTTCCTGTCGGCCTCGATGAGCAGGAGGCTTACGCCCGCGTGTGGCGGATTGGCGTCGGGATTTGTCTTCACGACGACGATGAAGAGATCGCCGATCTGGCCGTTCGAGATGAACGTCTTCGCGCCGTTCACGACGTAGTGATCGCCGTCGCGAATTGCGCGTGTCTGGACAGCGGCCAGGTCGGAGCCTGTGCCCGGCTCGGTCATGGCTATTCCGAGAATCAGCTCGCCGGTGATGGCCGGCGGAACGAACTTCTTCTTCTGCGCATCGGTGCCGTAAGTGACGATGTAGGGGAGGCAGATGTCCGAGTGCAGTGAAATCATGATGGCGTGGGCGCGAATCCGCGCCAGTTCCTCCATGATCACGGCGTCGAAGAGGAAATCGGCGCCGCTCCCGCCGAACTCCTCCGGCTGATTCGCGCCGAGAAAGCCCGCCTTGCCGCAGCGAGCCCAGGTTTCGCGGTCGCTCATCCCCTGCTTGTTCCACGCCTCGATCTTCGGCTCGATTTCGGCCGCAGCGAATCGACGGAACTGGTCACGGAAAAGCTCGTGCTCTTCTGAATAGATGTCGCGCTTCATCTCGTCTCCTTGCCGCCCAATAAGTGGGACAGTCCCTCTTATTAAGAGGGACTGTCCCACTTATTGGCTGAAATCACCTGTCTTTTCAGGACGTTCCGGTTCCGGATCGAACGACCGGGACGGGGATGCCGTAGATCACGGCGTCGATCACGCGCCGCGCCTCGTCGAAGACCACGCTTGCGCCGTCGCCGGGCGCCATGCCGCGCACGGGCGTTCCGCCGAAGGCGAAGCGCGCGTTCGAGAAGGTCACGATGTGCCGCTCTCCCTCCCGCGCGTAGTGCCCCTGCACGAAGCTCGTCACGTCGAAGTAGAAGCCGATAGCGGGCACCTGCCGGGCCGCCTCGATGAAATCGTTCGCCTCAGGCTTGGGCATCTCATTGAAGACGATCGGCGCCTTCGATGTGACGGCCACGGTGCCATGATGGAAGGCGTCGGCGCTCTCGGCGAAGATCGACCAGGTGAAGAGCCGGCGCCCGCGCGGAAATCCCTCGAGCTTGTGCGCGCGGATCCCCTTCGCGGAGAGAGCGTCGCGAAAGCGGCGTTTGGCGACAGCCTGCGTGACGCCGGCCACGGCGATCATGACCATCGCGAAGCCCATGGCCGCCGCACAGACAATCTGGCTCTCGAGCGGGTCGAGGAAGAACGAGAGCGCCAGCGTGCCCCAGAGCGTGAAGACGAAAGGGTAGTTCCGGAAAGAGATCCAGGACCAGTAAAACTTCCGCTTCGAGAAAGGGGCAAGGATCATCGTCCCCCAGCTCGTGATGAGATCGAAGAGGACGTGGAGCCCCATGCCGAGCGCGACCAGCCCGAGGTAGAAGGCGTAGTTCGCCTCCGGACCGACGGCGTGGAGAAGGGCGGCGACCAGAGGCGCGAAGAGGGTAATGCCCACGGCCGAGTGCGTGATGCCGCGGTGGCC
>JAUYMQ010000361.1 GCA_030698575.1 Deltaproteobacteria bacterium | reverse complement strand
CGCCACGAGGCGCTGGTGCTTAAATAATGGGGTCAGACCCCTTTATTTTAGTGCCGGTTAAAGTAAGGGGGTCTGACCCCGCTATTTTAATCCGGCCCGGCCTGCTCCTGCTGCTGCTGCTGCTTCTCCCCGGGTGCGCCCAGCGCCTGAACTACGTGGCCGTCGCGTCCGACGACACTGTCGCCGCGCCCGGGGCGCCGGAGCGGCTGGTCGGCTACGTAGTCACGGTAGAGCGCGAGAAATGGGCGAAGCCGAACATCGGAAGCCGCGCGGTTCACCGGGAGGTGAAGAAGCTCCCCCGCCCCGCATTCGAGAAGGCCCGGGCGGGCATTTTCGAGCAGACGGCCTGCTGGCGCTTCACGACGGCCGACGCCACGACCTGGTCGGCTGAGCACTGGACGCTCGAGGCGGCGCTCTCGGATCGCCTCGTCCTGCGCGAGCGGAACACGCCGGCTTCGCGGGTCGTCGACGCCCAGGATCTGCAGTGGATTGAAAGCCCGCGTGAGTTTCCCGTGCAATTTCGCGAGCACACGCTGCGCGCCCGGCGCGTGACGCTGGAGAAGCGGGAGCGCGTCGTTCAGGACTACTACGGGAAGGTTCACCGCGCGCCCGTGGGTCAAGTGCGCTACGCCCCCCCGAGGGGCGCTCCACCGGACGTCGTTTTCGGCGTCGACCGTGACGGCAACGCATGGCCGATCGATCTCCCGGTCATCCGCGGCTTCATCGAGATGAACGACACCTCGACCATCGTGCTGGGGAGTTACCGGACGGTCCCGCTCGCGGAGATCCGCCGCTGGGAGTTCGACCGGGAGTGGGGCCCCTGGTCGGTCATACTGGCGCCCTATCTCGGCACCCGCTGGATGTTCACCAACAAGGACTACATCGCCCGCTGCGAAATCTTCCCCTGACTTAAATAAAGGGGTCTGACCCCATTATTTAAGCGGCGCCCCGGGTCCGGTCCTTATCTGATAATATTGGTTTCTTCCAGCCGGTTCGAGCCAGCACGAGCCAACGCTGAGGATGACACCATGAAAAACGCCCTTGTTAGTACCGTCCTCAGGCTCCTCTCCCGCCGCTCCCGGCCCGACTACCAGGGCACGGTGAACCTCGCCGGTCTCGACGCCGACGTCCAGGTGCGCTTCGACGAGTACGCCATCCCCCGCATCCACGCGCGGAGCGAGGGCGATGCCTGGAGGACGCTCGGGTTCCTGCACGCGTGTGAGCGCCTCTTCCAGATGGACTTCAACCGGCGCGCCATCTCCGGGCGCCTCGCCGAGATTCTCGGCGACGAGCCGCTGGGCTGGGAGGATCTCTCGGTCGTCTTCCGCAACAAGCGGGTGCCCGACCTCGATCGCTTTATGCGCGTGCTCGGCCTCCGCCGCGCCGCCGAGATCGCCCAGCTGGCAATCTCGGACAAAGGCATGGCGACCCTCAACCGGTACGCCGAAGGCGTAAACGCCTTCATCGCGAAGGGGCCGCTTCCTCTCGAGTTCAAGCTGCTCAAGTACAAGCCCGAGCCTTGGGCGCCGGTCGACACGGTGTCGATGGTGAAGGGCATGGCCTACCAGCTCTGCTACTCCTGGCGATCGTTGCTCGCCCAGTGGCAGCTCTCGCACGTGCTGGCGGATCAGCCCCAGCTCGCGCGCGAGCTGCTGCCGCCCGAGTACCCGGCGGAGGATCCGCGCATCCTGAGCTATGTGGGCCCGGGCGAGGCCGAGGCGCTGATCGCCGCCGACGTCGCGCTGCGGCTCTTCAACGGCTGGGTGGGCCCGCACGGCGGAAGCAACAACTGGGTCGTCAACGGCTCACTCAGCAAGACGGGAAAGCCCATCCTCTGCAGCGATCCCCATCTGTTCCTCACCTCGCCGGGCGTCTGGTACGCCGCGGGCATCGAGTCGCCGGATCTTTCAGTAATGGGCGTCACGCTGCCCGGCGCGCCGGGGGTGACCATCGGGCGCAACCGATCCATCGCCTGGGGCATGACGAACGTCATGGCCCACGACGCCGATCTGTTCGTCGAGCGTGTCTCGCCCGACGACCCGCACAAGGTGCTCGTGGGTGATCAGTACGAGAGCATGACGGTCCTGAAGGAGACCATCGGGGTCAAAGGGAAGGCGGACGTTCCGATCGAGGTGCGGGTGACGCGCCACGGGCCGGTCCTCACCGACGCGGTGGGCGGCGGGAACGGCCACGTGCTCGCCTTCAAGTGGACCGGCCACGAGCCCTCCAACGAGGTGGAGGCGCTCATCGACCTGAACCATGCGCAGGACTTCGACGCCTTCTCCGCCGCGCTGGAGAAGTTCGGTTCGCCGGCCCAGAACGTCATCTACGCCGATATCAAGGGGAACATCGGCTACGTGCTCGCCGGCAGGATTCCCATCCGGCGGAACGGCCGCGGCACCACGCCGGTGCCCGGATGGCTCGCGCCCGGCGAGGATGATTTCGAGTGGACCGGCTTCGTCCCCTACGAGGCCCAGCCCAAGGTCCTCAATCCCGACAGCGGCTTCATCGCGACAGCGAACAACAAGTCGGTGAGCGACAGCTACCCCTTCTACATCTCGAGCTACTGGGAGCCGCCCTACCGCATCCGGCGCATTCGCCAGCGGCTTTCCGAGATCCAGCGCCACACGCTTGAAACGATGAAGTCGATCCAGCAGGACGTCCATTCGATCGAGGCCGAGGAGTTCGTGCGCGATCTCGTCGCCCCCTGGGCGGACCGCCTCGAGCGCCTCGATCTGCGCGGCCCGGGGGCGGAGCAGATCCGCCGGGCCGTCGAGACGCTTCTCGAATGGGACTTCCGCTGCACGCCGGACAGCCGGGCGGCGGCGATCTATCACAGCCTGTTCGCGCAGGTGCTTCGCGACGTGTTCGAACCGCGGTTGGGAGAGGACCTCTGGCTGCTCCTCTTCGAGAACTGGAACGAGGCGCTCATGGCTTCGGAGCGCGTGCTGCGCGATCCGAACTCCGGATGGATGGAAGGGAAGCGCATCGAAGACGTTCTCATGCGCGCCATGACCCGGGCCCTCGACAACCTGAAGCGCGAGCTGGGTGCCGATCCGCGCCACTGGACCTGGGGGCGGCTCCACACGCTGACCATGCCGCACCCGCTGGGCGGCCATCCGCTTCTCGGCCCCTCGCTCAACCTCGGGCCCTACCCTTCCCGCGGCACCAGCTTCACGGTGAACAACGGGCAGTTCTTCTACGCCCATCCCTTCAAGCACGTGGCGGGGCCGGGGCTGCGGCAGGTGGTCGATCTCGCCGATCCGGAGCGCAGCGCCTTCATCGTGAACGCGGGACAGTCGGGGAACCTTGCATCGCCCCATCGCGAGGATCTCGCGGCGCTCTGGCTGCGGGGCGAATACGTCCCCATGACGCTCGATCTCCCCGGCACGAGTGTGCTCACCCTCCGGGCGGCGGACGGCCCCCGTGGAGCTTGAGTTCTGGTACGAGTTCGCAAGCACCTACTCCTATCTCACCGTCATGCGCATCGAGGACGTCGCCGCCCGTGAAGGGATCAGCGTGCGCTGGCGCCCCTTCCTGCTCGGCCCCATCTTCGCGGCGCAGGGGTGGAACGACTCCCCCTTCAACATCTACCCCGCCAAGGGGCGCTACATGTGGCGCGATCTCGAGCGGCGCGCGAATGCCTACGGCCTCCCCTTTCGCCGCCCCACCCGCTTCCCGCGCAACGGGCTCCTGGCCGCGCGGACGGCGGTCGTCGCTTCGGACGAGGGGTGGTGCCCGTCGTTCACGCGCGCGGTCTTCCGGGCGAATTTCGTCGAGGATCGGGAGATCGGCGACGCAGCGGTCGTGAAGGAAATCCTGGCGGAGATCGGGCGGGTCGGGGATGAGGCGCTGGCCCGCGCGGGCGCGGATGACGTCAAGCACGCGCTCCGGGCCCAGACCGAAAAGGCGCAGGCGCTCGGCATCTTTGGCGCGCCGAGCTTCCTGGCCGGGGACGAGCTTTTCTGGGGAGACGATCACCTGGAGGAGGCGATCACATGGCTCCGGGAGCGGAAAGGCGATCGAGCGTCTCCCTGAACCAGATCGCCATCTCCTCGCCCGCCACCGCGTGCCCCTCGTCGTTTAAGTGAATCTCGTCGGTCACGAAGACGCTCCGCTGGTTGCTGCGCACGTAGTGGCGCATCGCAGGGAGCAGATCGTGATAGGGAATCCCTCGCTCTTCGCAGAACTCCCGCAGGAAACTCTGCGGTCGCCCGATGTCGAAGTCGGACCCGCGCTGCGTGTAGCTGCTCACCTGCTCCTTGAAAGGCAGTGCGGCGACGAGGAGCGTGACGTCGTTCTCGCGGCAGGTCTCCGAAATGGCGGCCAGGGTCTCGAGCGTCACGTCCCTGGCCTGCTTCGCAATCGGCGGGTAGGGCTTCTGTGACCAGAAGGTCCGCCCGGTGAAGCTCTGCCGGACCTTGAACTCCTGCAGCAACGGCTCGGACTTCCGGCGGCTGATCCCGCGCAAGGCGCCATAGAGCTTCACGTGCGGCCGGAGGGAGCGGGTCCAGCGCTTCCAGGGCCCGTGGCGCTCGTGCAACGGGACGGCCGCGGGGTTGAACTCCGGCGGAACCTTGGCACGCACGACCGCGTCGTCGTGCACCAGCGCTCCGTCCTTGACCCCGTAGCGCTCGAGCCCCAGGTAGGTGTCGATGAAGTCGTTTCCCGCGTAGAAGACGAGCACGATGAAGGCCGGCTCGAAGCCCAGCACCTCCTCGCGGATCTGCAGCGCCACGTCGGCCAGCCCGTAGCCTGACACGCCGAAATTCAGAACCTCGAAGCCGCCGGGCTCGACGATGGATGCGAACACACCGGCAAGCCCCTTCTCCGCCGATTCGGCCCAGAGCCCTTGCGCGAAGCTGTCACCCACGATGGCCACGCGCCGGACGCCGCCCGGCTTCTCCCGGGCCACCTCGCGCCAGGGCATGCCGTGGGCATTGGTCCTGATAGCAATCGTTTTCCCCGCGACGCGGGTGGCGGCATCGAGATGGGGCCGGAGGCGGTAGGATCCGGTTCCGTGGGGATTCTCGATGAAGCTCCGGGGTGAAGGGAGCTTCGTCTTCGCGCGGTACATCCGGATGCCGATCTCGCCGGCCACCAGCAGGAGCGAGATCGAGATCAGGGCGGTGACGGCGGCGAACAGGATCCGCTTCGCGCGCGGCAGCGGGGGCCGCGGCGCGCCCGCCGCATTCGGTTCCGGTCGTTCATCCGGCATGTGTGATTCCCCTCGCGCGGCCGATCGCGCATCCTAGCGGAGCAGCAGCACCAGGCAGAGCGCCAGGTTGCCCTCCCAGGAGGTGGTGACCGCAATCTCGCTGACGCGCCGGCCGTCGAGAATTACGCGTGCCGCGCCGGTGACCTCGATGCGCGGCCCGCCGGCGCCCTGATGGAGTTCGACGTCCGTGAGCTTTCCGCCCCGGGGCCAGCCGGTGCCCATGGCCTTGAAGAGGGCCTCCT
>JAUYMQ010000347.1 GCA_030698575.1 Deltaproteobacteria bacterium | reverse complement strand
CTCCTTGCGATACAGCACGCGCGTCACGAGGATGCCCGCGTTCCCGGCGATGACACGGCCCGGCTCCAGGACGATCTTGCAGCCGAGCGACGTGAACTCGCGCAACGGCTCGGCGATGGCGCGAACGTATTCGGCGGGCTGCGGCGGCTCCTCGTCCTCGTAGGGAATGCCGAGGCCGCCGCCGATGTCGAGCAGCCGCAGCGCGATTCCCGCGTCGCGAAGCTGGTGCACGAGATCGCGGAGCCGCTTGAGCGCATCGCTGAAGGGGCCCGTCTCGGTGATCTGAGAACCGATGTGGCAGTCGAGCCCGATGACCTCCAGATGGGCGAGCGCGACTGCCTGCCGGTAAATGTCCAGCGCCTGCGTCATCGGCACGCCGAACTTGCTCTTCTTGAGCCCTGTCGAGATGTAAGGATGCGTCTTGGGATCGACGTCGGGATTCACCCGAATCGCCACCGGCGCCCGCACGCCCTTGCGCCGCGCGCGGTCGTTCAGAACTCCCAGCTCTTCCCGCGACTCCACGTTGAAGCAGAGGATGCCGGCGTCGAGCGCCTGGTCGATCTCCTCGGCCGCCTTGCCCACGCCCGAATAGACGACCTTGCGCGGATCGCCACCCGCCCGCATCACGCGGTGAAGCTCGCCGCCGGAAACGATGTCGAAGCCGGCGCCGAGGCTCGCGAAGAGGCGCAGGAGGGCCAGGTTCGAGTTGGCCTTCATCGCGTAACAAATCAGGTGATCAATGCCCGTGAAGGCCTCGGCGTACACGCGGTAGTGCCGGGTGAGCGTGGCGTGGCTGTAGAGATAGAAGGGCGTTCCCACCTCGTCCGCCACGCGGCGAACAGGGACGTCCTCACAGTAGAGCTCGCCGTTCTTTTCCTCGAAATGGTGCATGATCCCTTTCCCGCGAGGGGCCGTGTGGTGATCCCCGGACTGCGCATCCCGCGCCCAGGCCTTTCAGAAGCCGCCTTCCAGCGGGCTCCCGGGCGATGGAGGAAGCCCGCCCTGATCGGTAGGCGAGTAATCGGCTTCGGGCGACTGCTTCTCTTCCGATCGAAGCAGATCCTCCACACCCCGGCGCAGTCCCCGGGTCGGGTCGGTCGTTGGCGCGGCGCCGGTGGTCGTATCCGTTTCCGGCCTGTCCCCGGACGGCGGCGCCACTTCACCGACCTCGAGTTCCTCCTCGATCTCGGCGGGTGCGCGCTGCCGGATCGTGCCCTGGGCGCTCTCGGGAGGTTCGACCACCAAATCGGGCTTGTCGCCGGGCAGTGCGTATTCCTCCACGCCCGGGTCGAGGGTGTCGCCCGTTTCCCTGATCTGCTCCAGCTCTTCCTCGTAGGGGCTATAGACGTTGATGGGCGCCTCGAAGCCCTTTCCCTGGACGCGCAGCTGCTCCCCCTCGGGTAGTCGCGGGGCAGACTTGCGGCCGCAGGCCCAGAAGCCCCCGCAGGCGAGAAGGAGTGAGACCGCCATTACGAGCGAGCGAAGCATGCGTGTCCCCCGGTTCCCCCCCGGCGTCCGCGGTGCGCGCGGGCGCTAGATCGGGAGGGGTTTGAGCTTTGAAAGCGTTCGTTCCGACTTACGGATGGCGGCGGCCACCGTGGCGCGCGCCGTGCCGCCGGTCGACTTGCGGCTGGCGACGGAACTTTCGGCGGTGAGCCGCCTGGCGGCATCGGCCCCAAATTTCGGCGAGAACTTCCGGAGTTCGGCCGCCGTCAGATCGTCGAGCGCGCGTCCCGCGTCGATGCAGTGGGCGACCAGCCCGCCGACCAAGTGGTGCGCTTCGCGGAAGGGCACGCCCTTCTCCACCAGATAATCCGCCGCGTCGGTGGCGGTGAGAAAACCACCGGAGGCCGCCGCGCGCATTCGCTCGGCATGCACAGCCATCGTCGCGACAGCCTGCGCCAGGATGAGAAGGCTCTGCTCCGCCGTGTCGGCCGCGTCGAAGACGGGCTCTTTGTCTTCCTGAAGATCCTTGTTATAGGAGAGCGGCAGCCCCTTGAGGGTTGTCAGCAGGCTCACGAGTCCGCCGACGACGCGCCCCGTCTTCCCGCGCACCAGCTCGGCCACGTCGGGGTTCTTTTTGTTGGGCATGATGCTCGAGCCCGTGCAGAAAGCGTCGGACAGCTCGACGAAGCCGAACTCGGTCGTCGACCAGAGCACCAGCTCCTCGCAAAAACGCGAAAGGTGCACCATGAGCAGCGCCACCGCCGAGAGGAACTCGACGGCGAAATCGCGGTCGCTCACGGCGTCGATGCTGTTCTCCGCCACTTTCGAGAAACCCAGAAGCTTGGCCACGTAGGCGCGATCGATCGGGAAGGGCGTTCCCGCCAGCGCTCCCGCACCGAGCGGCAGCACGTCGGCGCGCGCGAAAGCGTCGCGCAGCCGCCCCCGGTCGCGCCCGAGCATTTCGACGTAGGCCATGAGGTGATGCGAGAAAAGCACCGGCTGGGCCTGCTGCAGATGCGTGTAGCCCGGCATGATGGCCCCGAGATGACGTTTGGCCTGGCCGATGAGTGCTTTCTGCAGCGCGCCGGCGGCCGCGTCGATCGCAGCCAGCCGCTCCTTCAAGTAGAGGCGCAGGTCGGTGGCCACCTGGTCGTTGCGGCTTCGCGCGGTGTGCAGCCGCTTGCCGGCCTCGCCGGTCTTCTCGATGAGGCGCGCCTCGATGTTCATATGGATGTCCTCGAGGTCCTCGCGCCACGGGAACCCCCCCGAGTCGATCTCCCGCCGGATTTCCTCGAGCCCGCGGATGATGGCTCGGGCGTCCTTCGCGGTGATGATCTTCTGCTTCGCCAGCATGCGGGCGTGCGCGATCGAGCCGCGGATGTCGGCGCCGGCGAGGTTCCGATCGAATGCAAGCGAGGAAGTGAAGGCCTCGACCATCCGGTCGGTGTCCATCTTGAAGCGTCCGCCCCAGGGCTTCTTGCGTTTCACGCCCGGCCTCCGGCGCGCATCTGTTGTCGCGCCCCCGGAAAATCTCCAAACATTCGAGAATCCTAGCAGTTATCACCGCCCCCGGGGGATGTCAACGAATACGGGGACTGTCCCCCTTTTCGAAAAGGGGGGACTGTCCCCCGGGAAGCGCCCAAAGAAAAAGGCGGCCTTGAAGCCGCCTGCTCGAGAAACC
>JAUYMQ010000316.1 GCA_030698575.1 Deltaproteobacteria bacterium | reverse complement strand
TTCACCACGCGCGTCATCTCGCGGTAGGTTTCGCTGTAGCACATCTGCCGGCCGAGCGGGTCTGCAACGGATGCATCGAAGCCGCATCCCACGAAAACGAGCGCGGGCTCGTGGGCGCGAAGGGCCGGTGCCACGACGCGCTCGATCGTTGCCACGTAGGCTTCATGCCCCGATCCGGGGGGCAGCGGCACGTTGATGTTGTAGCCCATGCCCGCGCCCTCTCCGCGCTCTGTGAGAAAACCGCTGTCGAACGGGTAGTTGCGATCCTGATGGATGGAGATCGTGAGCACGCGCGGGTCTTGGTAGAAGGCGGCCTGCGTTCCGTTGCCGTGATGGACGTCCCAGTCGACCACGGCGATTCTCGGAACGGCGCGCGCTTCGAGGGCGTGCATGGCAGCCAGCGCCACGTTCCCGAAGATGCAGAAGCCCCGCCCGGTGTTGCTCTCGGCATGGTGACCCGGGGGACGCACGAGCGCGTAGGCGTTGTCGACGGCCCCCCCGAGAACGGCGTCCACCGCCTCGATGACGCCTCCCACAGCCAGGCACGCGATCTCGTAGCTGCCCGGTCCGAAGGGAGTGAACTCCCCGGCCTCGCCCCCCCGGTTCGCGCTCATCGCCTCTATTCGGGAGACGTACTCGGCTGTATGAAACCGCAGAAGCTCGGCCTCGCTGGCATGCCGCGGGCGGATGGGTGTCAGCCGATCGGCGAGGCCGCTCGCGTCGAGCAGGTTCTTCAGCCTGCGCTTGGTTTCGGGATGCTCGTAGGTGCGGTCGGGCTGGACGAGTCCGCCGGCGGGCACAACGCCCGCGTAGCTTCCCGTGTCGTGCCACATGTACTGCTCGTGCCATACGAATCCGGTGCTCATTTGTTCAGGCTCCCATGTTCGGGCTTTCCTGCTCAAGCTTGCTTGTTCACGTTCGCTTGCTCCGGGCGCGCCTCGACCACGAGGCCCCAGAGGTTCAGCAACCAGTGAGGAAAGGGGAATCGTGTGAAGCGATAGCTGAAGCCCGCGGCGTCGAGGGCCCGGGCCAGCTCCTCCCGCCGGTAAAGGTTGGACTCCCACAACCAGCCGATGAGAGGGCGCATCAGCCAGTTGTCGCGCGTGATGAAGAGCACGAGCGACCCATCGGGACGGAGCCGCGCGCGGAGGCCCATCAGCGCTTCGGCTAGCCGCGGCTTGGGCAGGTATTCGAGCATCGCGGAGGTGACGAGCAGGTCGTAGTCCCGCCACTCGGGGGGCAGGGTTTCGAGCTCGAGCACGTTCGTCTGCACGAGGCGGATGTTCTCGATCCCGCGGCTCGCAATGGACTCCCGGAACAGGTCGAGCATCGCCGGCGTCAGGTCGAAGCCGTCGATGGTGCAGCCCGCGAAGCCTCTCTCCACGAGCGCGTCGTGGAGCCCGAGCGAGACGGCGCCGAATCCGCACCCCGCGTCCAGGATTCGAAGGCCGGGGCGAAGAAGCCCGCAGCGCCGGAAGTAGTGGCGAAGGCCTTGTGGATAACCGAACAGGCCGACGAAGCGGCGGTAGGCCCTGGGCTTCTTGGTGTAGAGCCTGCGGGCGTCGATCCCCTCGTCGCCGTCACCGGTGCGCGGGTTCCTGGTGTCGAGCTGTGCGGACATGTGTGTCGCCTCCAGTTCACGGGCGCCGCTCCCGGCTCACGAATGCAGCCGGTAAAAACGCCACAGGTCGTGGTCGATGGGGAGCACTTCGACGCGGTGGAAGCCCGCATCGCGCTGCTTTTCACGATCGGTGCTCATGATGGGATCGGGTTATCCGTCTCCTGGGGCGTGGTGGATACGTGCCCGGGAACGCGCATCGATCACGGATCAAGCGTGGGGAGAACCATGCCGAGCCCTGTCGCGACCTGATCGATTGATCCGGACTCGACCGATCGTACCTTGAAGCCCGCGCCGATGAGATCCTTGATGTAGAGCTTGTTGTACATGAACATGAAGACCATGCCGCTGAGCCCGCCGGTCATGCAGGCCAGCAGGAACATAATCGCGCCCCACTTCCAGTCGCTTCGAAAAAGAGGCGGGAAGAAACTGAAGAAGCCCACGGTCCAGGAGAATCCCACAGGCGCCTCCTTGACGGCGCCTGTAAGCGGGTTCTCGAAGATGATTTTGTTGTCGGCCATTCGCAACTCCGGGGTCAGGCTTGACTACTTTGACTTATGCACAGGCAGGCCCTCGAAGGCAAGGCTGTCGCCCGGTCGGAGTATTCACCTCTTCTTCGCGCTGGCGTCCTGGCGCGATGCGTCCCGGCTCTCCGGGCCGAGGCGCAAGCTCAGAAGCTGCCGGTCGTTGTCGCGGAAGCCACGCTTCCGATAGAGCGATTGCCCCGCTGCGTTGCCCCGGCCGACCTCCAGATGGAGGGCGCGAACACCGAGCGCGCGGCATTCCGACTCGACGATCTCGAGCACGCTGTTGCCGAGCCCCCGGCCCCGGTGAGGCGGCTCGATGTAGAAGTCGTCGATGAAGGCATCGCGCCCCAGGTACTCGAGGCTGAAGCCGAAGGTGACCGCGATATATCCGGCAAGCGCATTCCCGGGCTGGATGGTCCAGAGGCGCCCGAGCGCCGGATCGGCCGTGAGCGTGGCGAGCGCGGCTCGGGCCTGACCACGGTCGAGCGGCATGTCCGACTCGGCGTAGAAGGCCGACATCATCTCGAGGATGCGATCGGCGTCGTCGGAACGGGCGAGGCGGAGCGTCATTGGAGGTTCGGAACCCTTCACACAGATGGGGGGAGCAGGCCCCGTGCTGAGATTCCGCAATCGGGGTCCGGGTTACGCCGGCGCCGCGGCCAGCTGGTAGACGTGCCAGCGATCGGGGACGCCCTTGAGGGCGTGCTCACCGCGATCCTCGAAGGAAAGCCCGGAGCCGGCAACGAGATCCTTCACCGTTCGCGATACGAAGATTTCGCCGGCACCGGCGAGGCCCATGACGCGCGAGGCGGTGTGCACCGCGATGCCCGCAATCTTGTCGCCCGCCAGCTCGCACTCACCGGTGTGCAGGCCGGCCCGTATCTGGAGC
>JAUYMQ010000301.1 GCA_030698575.1 Deltaproteobacteria bacterium | reverse complement strand
GTGCGCGAGGGGGCTCAGCCTAACAGAGGGGCCTTTGGCCGGGCAAGCATTTCCCCAGTAAGACAAAGACTTCTTCGGCATCTGGAAAGAGATCTTTAGGGCGGCTTCCGCAGTGCTTGCGGGGGCCCGGAAAGCCCTGCGACGGGCCTCCGTGGGCCTTTTCGGCGCGGTCCGGGCGCGCCTCACAGCTCCCGGCGGTTTTCCAGGCTCTTCGCGATACTGAGGGGATCGACGTATTCGAGATCGCCCCCCGTGGGAATTCCCTGGGCGAGCCGCGTCACGCGGTAGCCGATCGGTTTCAGAATGCGGGCCAGGTAGAGCGCCGTGGCCTCACCGTCGGCGTTCAAATTCGTCGCGACGATGACCTCACACTTCTTGCCGAGCTTCTCGAGACGATCGAGCAACTCGCCAAAATGCAGATCGTCCGGCCCGATTCCGTCGAGTGGCGAGAGCGCCCCGTGCAGAACATGGAAGTGGCCGCGGAACTTTCCCGTCCGCTCGATGGCAAGAAGATCGGGCGGCTCCTCGACGACGCATATCTGGAGCGGGTCGCGCCGATCGTCCCGGCAGATCGCGCAGGGATCGGCGTCGGTCAGGTTCCAGCAGGACCGGCAGAGCACCACCTCTTCCTTGACGCGCCGGATTGCCTCAGCGAGTCCCTGGGCGAGGACGGGCGCGCTCTTGAGCACGTGATAGGCGAGCCGCGTGGCGGTCTTCTCCCCGATGCCCGGAAGCTTCTGGAACTGCTCGATCAGGCGTGCGATGGGCCCGGGGTGCGCCATTTTACGTCAGCCCCGGAATACCGAGCCCGCCAGTGATCTTTCCCATCTCCTCGGAGACCATCTCCCGCGACTTCTTCAACGCCTCGTTCACCGCCGCCCGGACCAGATCCTGCAGCATCTCGACGTCGTCCGGGTTCACGATGTCGCGCTCGACCCTGATCGAGAGAACCTCCTGCGCGCCGTTCACCACTGCGGTGACCATCCCGCCCCCCGACGTCGCCTCGACTTCGCGCCCCTTGAGCTCCTCCTGCACCTTGGCGAGCTTCGCCTGCATCTGCTGCGCCTGCTTCATGAGGTTCTTCATCTGGCCTTGCATTCGCTCTTCCTTTTGCCTGTCGGACCGCGCCGTCGCTGAACGTAGCGCTAGGCGCCGAAAGTCTTGATCTCCTTGATCTCGCCGCCGAGGATGCGCTTCGCCTGCTTGATCGCCTCGTGCTCGAGAGCTTCCTTTTTGAGCGCGCGCTCGCGATCGCTTTCACGCTCGCGCACCTCGCGGCGGGCCTCGACCGCCTTTTTCGGCGTCACTTCCCCCTCCGCGGGAGCAGACACCGCGATCACTTTCAGCTGCCGCCCGAAGCACTCCTTGGCCAGCTCCGCCGCCAGCGCCGCCTTGTCGCCCAGCATGTCACCGTGAAGCCCCACCCTGAAATGCACGCGCAGGGTGGTGTCGTCCATACCGGCGAAGCGGCCGTGGGCCAGGATCGAGGCAAGCAGCGGCGCCCGGGCGCCCACGTGCGCCAGGTAGCGGCCCCAGGGCGAACTGGCGTGCTCCTCCTGCGCCTCTTCCGGCAGCGCGTGATCCAGATCGTCGTTGTCGGAAATGTCTTCGTCCGAGATCGGCGGAACCGTGTCGCTTGCTTTCCGGGTGGGCGCCGGCGTGGAGGGTCGAGGTGCGCCGGGTCCGACGCTTTTTACCTTTCCCGAACCGCCGCCGACGTTCCCTGGCGCCCGCGCCGGAGCGGGCGGCGGCGAGGCGGGCAGGCCCTTCTCGAGATCAGCAAAGCGGCTCAGGAGTTCGGAGATCGGCAGGAGCGGGCGAAGATGGGCCGCCTTCAGCACCGCCATTTCAAAGACGAGAAAGGGCTGCGAGGCAAGCTCGATTTCCTGGTCGGACTGGAGGAACAGATCGAAGAGGGCATGCAGCGTTTCGGGCTGGACGCCGCCGACCATCGCGCGCATCCGTTCGAGCTCCGCCTCGGGCGCGTCGATCACCTTCTCCGGCGCCTCGAGCGTGACCAGCACCACGAGATCCCGCAGCAGCCCCAGGAGTTCGCGGACCGTTCGCCTGGCGTCGGCCCCCTGCGCATCGAGCTGTCGGAGGCCCTCCAGACACGCCCTGGGATCGGCGGCGATCACCGTCCGTGCCAGATCGAGAACAAGGTTACGGTCAATGAGACCGAGCGCCTCCCGGACCTCGCTCTCATGAATCTTGCCGTCCGTGTAGGCGACAAGCTGGTCGAGAATCGTCAGGGCGTCGCGCATGCACCCTTCCGACTGGCGCGCCACGGCCGCCAGCGCCGGGCCGTCGGCCTCGATCTTCTCGCTCGCGGAGATCTCGGCGAGCTTGGCCGCGATGTCCCGTGTGTGAATGCGTGAGAGGTCGTAGCGCTGCACCCGCGAGAGGATCGTTGCCGGCAGCTTGTGAACGTCGGTGGTCGCGAAGATGAACTTCACGTGATCCGGGGGCTCTTCGAGGGTCTTCAGGAGGGCATTGAAGGCCTCTGTCGTCAGCATGTGAACTTCGTCGATGATGTACACCTTGAAGCGCAACGAGGCCGGAGTGTACTTCACGCTCTCACGCAGCTCGCGGACGTTCTCCACGCCGCGGTTCGACGCGCCGTCGATCTCCTGGACGTCGATGGCGGATCCTTCGGCGATCTCTCGGCAGGGCCGGCACTCATCACAGGGATCGGCGGTGGGGCCGCGCTCGCAACAGAGCGACTTGGCGAAGATGCGGGCGATGGAGGTCTTGCCCACCCCGCGGGGACCGGTGAGCAGGATGGCGTGGGCGATGCGGCCGGATGCGATGGCGTTCTTGAGGCTACGGGTGACGTGATCTTGGCCGAGCACTTCAGAGAAGCGCCGCGGGCGCCATTTGCGCGCAAGGACCGTGTAGCTCATCGCGGGTTTCCAGGACTCCGGCGCCACGGGGCGTCGAGGAGCGACAGCCAGGCGACCCCGCGGCACACGAAAGTAATGACTACCGTTGCTTCCTTCCGGACCTGGCGGAGTTTGCCATACCTCGTTGCGCGGGACCCAGCTGCCGCTCCTCCGCGCCCCGCGGATTGCGGCGGGCCTTACTTGTCCCCGAACGGTGCACTCGGGGACTCACGGGAAATTGGCGGAGAGAGAGGGATTCGAACCCTCGGTAGAGTTTTCCCCTACGCACGCTTAGCAGGCGTGTGCCTTCAGCCGCTCGGCCATCTCTCCGTGAGTAAATCTTCAAATCACATTATGGCGGAGAGAGAGGGATTCGAACCCCCGGTACGGTTACCCGTACACCTGATTTCGAGTCAGGCGCCTTCAACCAGCTCGGCCATCTCTCCGGATCACTCAAAGGCTTTTCCGATGGGCGGCGGACTTGCGGGCCGGCCGCTTGAAGGCTTTGCCCGTGGTCGTCCGCGCGCCGAGGCACGCCGCCTTGATGGTGAGTATCGACGAGACGGCCCGCGCGTCGGCCACGCCCGTCACCGGAAGCTCCGCGAGAAAGTTGAGCTTGCCCGGCGCCGAGAAGGCGCGCTTCATGTGGGCGGGCAGCTTCCGGTCCTTCTTCACCGCCTCGAGCACATCCTCGCCGCGGATTATCTGGATAACCACCCGATCCCCGTCCGGGTAGACCTGGCAGACGTTCTTGTCACCGAAATTCAGAATCGGCACGGGCTGGCGACCGAAGGCGGAGATGATGCCCGTCCACTCCGCTCCCGATATTCGCACGGCCTCCTTGAGCGACTCGAAGCAGTAGCGCGCCCGGTTGGACCAACCGTCGAGCGCTTCATCGAGCGTCAAGTCCGTGCCCACCTTCTCCTCGGTCGCCATGCAATGACCCCCTCCCGCGGCCCATGGCCGCGTTTCCACCGGAAGAGGGCGAGGGAAACGAGCTTGCGACGGCGGGATGCCCCGCGGTTTGGGAGCAGCAGTCCCGCCGGAAACCCCTGCCTGACCTCCGGTTAGCCCTGACTTGAATGAACGCGCTGTCGCGACGGGCCTCGCGATCAGCGCTTCGTGTCACCTGTTACCTGGTCACCTGATGTATGGTGCGCCCAGCAGGATTCGAACCTGCGACCTCTGCCTCCGCAGGGCAACGCTCTATCCATCTGAGCTATGGGCGCTCAATCTCAATGAACTGGCGGAGAGAGGGGGATTCGAACCCCCGGTACGTTTTACCGTACACACGATTTCCAGTCGTGCACCTTCAGCCACTCGGTCATCTCTCCGGACTGAACCTGATCACCGCCGGGCCGGAGCCCGCGAACTGCTAAAGGTGCTCCGGCTGAGCAGGCCTCTTCGCCCGTAGCCGGCGCGTAACGTCGGGAAAATTGGCGGAGAGAGAGGGATTCGAACCCCCGAGGCTTTCGCCTAACGGTTTTCAAGACCGCCGCCTTCGACCACTCGGCCATCTCTCCGCATCTCGAATTCGAGAATGAGACCCGACCCCCGGAACGGGGTCAGAAGCGGTCAGACCGCTCGCCCGTGATGAAACGCGAGAAACAATGCTAGCCGGTGGGAATCCCTGACTCGCCCCGAGGAATTTTTTTAACATTAACCGGGGTTTGCGTCAAGCAAGGGGATCGCTGGAGAGACTAGGCGGGGGCGCCGGGCGGACGGATCACTTCGACGCCCATGGCCGGAACGAGCGCCTCCGGAACGCGAACCGTCCCGTCCGGCTGCTGGTAGTTCTCGAGGATGGCGGCAAGCGTGCGCCCGACCGCCAGGCCGGAGCCGTTCAGGGTGTGCACGAGGCGGGGCTTGACCTTTTCTCCCTCGCGGAAGCGAATCGAGGCCCTCCGCGCCTGGAAATCCTCGTAGTTCGAGCAAGAGGAGACCTCGCGGTAGACCTCTTGCGCGGGAAACCACAATTCGATGTCGTAGGTCTTGGCGGCCGCGAACCCGAGATCGCCCGTGCACAACTCCACAACCCGGTAAGGCAGCCCGAGGCGCTTCAGAACCTCCTCGGCGCTCGCGGTCAGTCGCTCCAGCGCGTCGTAGCTCTGCTCGGGCGCCGTGAAATTCACCAGCTCGACCTTGTTGAACTGATGCAGGCGCATGAGCCCGCGCGTGTCTTTCCCGGCAGCGCCCGCCTCCTTCCTGAAGCAGGCCGAATAGGCCACGTAGGCGACCGGCAACGCCTCGCCGGGCAAAATCTCGTCGCGGTGCAGATTGGTTATCGGCACCTCGGCCGTCGGGACCAGGTGCATCTCGAGGCCTTCGATCTTGAACTGATCGTCCGCAAACTTCGGGAACTGCCCGGTGCCCGTCATGCTCTCCGTGTTGACGATGAATGGCGGGAAGATCTCCGTGTAGCCGTGATCCCGCACGTGCAGATCGAGCATGAAGTTCAGGAGCGCCCGCTCGAGCCGGGCGCCGAGCCCCACGTTGGCCACGAAGCGGGCGCCGGAGATCTTCGCGGCTCGCTCGAAATCGATGATGCCGAGCGCCTCCGCGATCTCCCAGTGGTTCTTCGGCGTGAAGGAATAGACGGGCGGTTCACCCGAGCGGCGCACCTCCACGTTGCCCGATGCGTCGGCGCCCACGGGGACGCTCTCGTGCGGCATGTTGGGGATCCAGAGCGCACGTTCAGCGGCCTTCGCCTCGATGTCCTTGAGCGAACCTTCGGCGTCCTTCAGGTGCGTCGAGAATTCCTTCAGGAGTTTTCCAAGCTGTGATCGCACGAAGGCCTGGAGATCGCCCTTCCGGGCTTCGCCCAGCGCGTCGACCATGGCGCGGTGAGCCCGGTGGGCCGCCTCGAGCGACGCATCGCCTCCGCTGATGGCAGCCTGTCGCTCGTCGCTCTTCTTGAGCGCGTCGGAGAGCACGGCGGGGAGCGTGGGCGCCAGCTTGTCGAGCTCTTTCGGCGCCAGCAGGCCGGAGAGCACCTTGCGCTGATTCTGCAGATCCTCGATGTGCCGCATCCGCCGGCGTCGCTCTACTTCGAGCTCGTGCACCTCGCGAAGCGCGGGGATCTCGCCGCGCGACGACAGACGCTTCTCGACTGTCTCGAAATCATCGCGGATGAGTTTTGGATCGAGCATTGAAGTCCGCTGGGGGGAGGCTAAACTCCTTGGGATCGCGGCGGGTTTCATTTATATAGCGGCCATCGGAGCGAGTCAAATCAGGAACGTTCCCGCGGCCTCCAGTCGCGCACGGGAGAAACCGGGCTCCATGGATCAGCACGCCTATCTGCTATTCGGTCTCACGCTGCTCGTGCCCTGGATCGCAATCCATCTGGCACGGCCGGATCTACGGCGCGAGCTGTGGATCTCGAGCCTGGTCACAATCCCTCTCGGGCCTATCTTCCAGTACTGGTATCTGCAGGACTACTGGCGGCCGGATCTCATCGGGCCCTGGTCGGTTGGCGTGGAGGATCTCCTTTTCGGTTTCACCGCGGGCGGCCTCGGCGCTGCGTCATATGAGGTGTTGGCCAACCGCGCCCGGGCGCCACGTTACGGGAATCAGAACCCGGTGTTCTTTTTCCTCGCCTTTCTCGGCGGGCTCGCGGCTCATGCGCTGTTCGTGCCGGCGGGGCTGAATTCGATCTACGTGAGCTTCGCGGTCTTCGTTGCGGTGACGGCCTACATGCTCTTCCGGCGGCCGGATCTGGTGCGCGTTTCGCTCGTTTCAGGCGTGAGCCTGGCCGTCCTCATGATTGGGGCCTACCAGGTAGTTCTCCTGTTTCACGAAAGGCTTTTCATCGACCACTGGATGCTCGAGAACCTCTCGGGCAGATTCATCCTGGGCGTCCCCGGGGAGGAACCGTTGTGGGGTATCGGCTGGGGAGGGTTTATCGGGACGGCATGGAAGTACGGATACGGCGAGGTGTGCGTGCCGCGCCGCGAGGCGGCGGGCGGGCGAACCCAGGAAACCAGGACAACAGGCTGATGCCGGGAGGTTACCGTGGCTAGTTTTCAAGATCGGATCGTTCGCGCAATGAAGCTCGACGTCTCGCTTTACGCGGAGGTGGAAGCCGACGAGCACGCGCTGAACCAAGCGATGGGGGTCGTCCTGCTCTCGGCGGTGGCCGGCGGGATCGCCAGCCTCGGGCACGCGGGTGTAGGCGGTATACTGCTGAAGGTCGTTGCAGGCTTCCTTGGCTGGTACGTCTGGGCCTTTCTCACTTACGTGATAGGCACGAAGCTACTTCCCCAGCCGCAAACCCGATCGAACTACCGCGAAATGCTACGCACCCTCGGCTTCGCCGCCGCGCCCGGTCTCATCCAGGTGGCGGCGGTCGTCCCGGGCCTGTTCACAATCATTTTTGGCTCTTCTCCCAACTGTGTGGGTGGTCTAAACGTCTGAAAATGAAAACGCATCGGTGATCCAGTAGTCTCCCGACCGCG
>JAUYMQ010000297.1 GCA_030698575.1 Deltaproteobacteria bacterium | reverse complement strand
ATAGTGGCATCGACGTCCACAAGAGGGAAAGCCAGATCTGTATCTTGGCCGAGGGGGGCGAACTGATCGAGGAGCGGATCCGCACCGAGCCGGAGCGGTTCGCCGCCCTGCTCGGCGATCGGGCCCGGGCGCGGATTCTGCTCGAGGCCTCGACCGACAGCGAATGGGTGGGACCGTCTACGAGCCCCGCCCCGCTCCGCAGCATCCTGGCCCTGTCGTCACGCTTTCCGCGTGAGTGACGGGACCGTACTCCGGTGAGCATCCGGGTCGCTCGTAGGTTCGATGGGTCGGTGAGCGCGAACTGTTGCTTGGCTGCTGTCGCAGGGCCGCCGCGTAGATGGCGCCCCCACCCCTCGAATCCCCTCCTGCGCCGGCGAGCGCTCACACCCTCGCCCTCAACGAGCGCGAATAAAAGGCTGCTGGAACCTCGCGAGGCCGGAGCCCACAACTCAGCAGTGAACCTGGGGAACGAGACAGGGAGAGACCTGACGACTTGACACGGCCAGCCGCTTCACAAAAGGGAACATTAGCCCCCCCCCCGGCGGCGGCTGCCCCATCCGTGGCCCCCGTCACGGCGGGGCCGGCGGGCCTGCGCGGCGGCGGGTCTGGATGGTTGCGATTACAGTTTCCTCCGTCTGCTGAATCCGAGTCCGGCCAGGCCGAGACCGAGGAGGGTCAGCGAGGCGGGTTCAGGAACAGATTCATAGAGCTGCCTCACCTCTTGTGAGGAGAGCGGCCCGTCATAAATACGGATGTCATCAAGCGCACCATCGTAAAACCTAGAACCCCATCTAAACGTGCCGAAAAACAAATCCGAAAGGTTATCGACGATCGCCCCTGCCCCCGATGTCTGGGAGATGAGTTCGCCATCAAGGTACACGGCGATTTCCGCCGCACCCAGATTTGCAACTAGAAAATGCCACTCTTCGCCGCTATAGGACACGAGAAGACCGGGAAAATAAGCCCCATTTCCGTAGTGGGCACCAAAGGTTTTGCTATTCGCCCTGGTCCCATTGACGTACTCAAGGACATACCCTGAGTAGTATGGATTTGAAGAGCCTCCGTGTCCCTTGTCGAGAATATCGGCATATGCAACTTGGATAGCGTTTGGTCTGAACCAAAGGCTTATGCCAATGGAGTCAGGATTAAGCAGCGAGCTGTACGCAACTCGGACATAGCTGTCCGAGCCATCGAAGTCGAGAGCGTAGTTTCCAACCTTGCCGCTTACATAAGAAGCATTGAAAATGGCGCCATTTAGGCCATTCCCAGAGGAATCCAAGGCTGTTATGCCAGCGCCTTCCTCGAAATCCCAATGACCGATCAGAACCGACGCGGAAGCGCTGCCGGCCTCTCTGCCAATATGAGTGAGACAGTGACCCCCCGGAAGTTCAGTGTCGAGGGCGAGTAAGGATCGGAGGCCCATGGGCGCAACCGAGATGGCCCTGCTGGAACCGGAGGTGGGGGCGAAGGCGAGCCGCCGGCGGTTCACCGTGGAGTACAAGCGGAAGATCGTGCGGGAGGCGGACGGTTGCACGACCCCGGGCGCGGTCGGGGCGCCGCTACGCCGGGAGGGCCTGTACTCCTCCCACCTGACGACCTGGCGCGCTGCGCGGGAGCGCGGGGAGCTGGCCGGAGCGTCGAAGAAGCGCGGCCCCGCCCCGCAGCTCCCTGACCCGCGGGACAAGAAGATCCCCGAGCTGGAGCGGGAGACGCTGCGGTGGCGCAAGCGCGCGGAGCGCGCCGAGGCGCTGGTGCAGGTCCAAGAAGAACTGGCCGCCCTGCTGGGGACCCCGCTCGAGCCCGAGAAGTCCTGATAGGGGCTCAGGCCGACGCGCCCCGTCAAGGCTCCGCGCGCGCGCCGCTGAGGCGGTGGAGCGCGATGCCTGCCGCCACCGCCACGTTCAGCGAGTCGATGCCGGGCGCCATGGGGATTCTCACCTCGAGGTCGGCCGCTGCTCGCGCCTCCGCGCTGAGCCCTTGCCCTTCGGCGCCCAGCAGAAGCGCGACACGCTCCGGGGTGGGCCGCATGGCGCCGAGCCCGGTGATGTCCCTGGCGCCGGGGGCGGGCGTGAGGGCCACCACGGTGTACTGCGCTTCCCGCAGCCTCCCGAGCCCCGCCAGCCAGTCGCCGAGGCGGGCGAAAGGCATCGAGAGCGAGCTGCCCATGGAGACGCGGATCGCCTTCCGGTACAGCGGGTCGGCCGAAGCCGGGGAGAGGAGCACCGCATGGGCGCCGAAGGCGCGCGCGTTCCGGAAGACGCCGCCGACATTGTCGGGGTCGGCGACATCCTCGAGCCCGACCAGGAGCCGCGGCCCCGGCGCCTCGATCAGCGCCTCAGCCGGCGGCTCGGCGCCGCGCTCGCCGACGGCGAGGCAGCCGCGGTGGAACCGGTAGCCCACGAGGCCGCGGAGGATCTCCTTGCGCGCCAGGAGGGCCTCGGGGCCATCCGTCCGGGCGTCCAGCAGATCGCGGAGGCTCTCGAGAGCGGCCTCGGTCCCGAGCACCGAGCGCACGCGGAAGCGTGGCGACTCGAGGAGTCTCCCGACGAGAATCCTGCCCTCGACGACGAAGAGCCCGCGGCGCAGGCGCAGGTCGGGGTCCTTGAGGTCGCGGTAGTCCGCGAGGCGAGGATCGGACAGGCCGTCGATCCGCTCCACCCGGCGAGTATAGCGCCGCTCGACAGGGGCGCCGGGGCCCGCTACCATGCCCCCGTGATGGCCGAGCCCCTCTCCGAACACGTCGAGCCTGCCCACGCCGAGCCGGCGCACAGCGAGGTGGACGCGCTTCTTGCCGTGGTGCGGCAGCGCTACGGAGCCCGACTCACCGCCGCCGAGCTGGCC
>JAUYMQ010000281.1 GCA_030698575.1 Deltaproteobacteria bacterium | reverse complement strand
CCCGAAGAAGATCCGTTCGCGCTTCCCGAAGACGCAACGCCCCTGCAGGAGCAGATCGTCAAGCTCCTCCTGGAGCTGAACGCCGCGACCGAGGCGCGCGCCTACGGCGAGCGCGCCGCCGCACTGGTCTCGCTGGTGAATTCGGCATCACCCCCCGCCGAACTCGAGGACGTCCACCGCGCCCTGCGCGTTCTTTCCTCCCACGCCGCCGGGCGCGAGGATCGCGAGCGGGATCTCGTTCCCCACGCCCTCTGGGCGCTTCGCGAGCTGGCGACGCCGCCGGCCATCGATTTCCTGGTCGACAAGGCGATGGCCTCGCGGCCAGGCGCCGCCGCGAAGCTCATCACGCTGCTCGGACAGATGAGTTCCGAGATCATTCCCCAGCTCATTGACCACCTGGGGCGCGCGAAGGTCATCCACGCGCGCCGCGTTCTCTCGACCGTCATACGCGGTTTCGGGGAAGCGGCCGTGCCGCCGCTGCTCGATGTCCTGAATGACGATCGCTGGTACGTCATACGCAACGCGGTGGCCATTCTCGGCGAGATCGGAGATCCCTCCTCCCTTTCGAGCCTCGAGCCGCTTACCTCGAACGCGGAGCCACGGGTGGCAAAAGAGGCGCTCCGGGCCTTCGGCAAAATCCGGCATCCGGAGTCCCGCAAGGTTCTAGAGCGTTTCCTGACCCACGCCCGCGGCGAGTTGCAGCTGCTGGCCGCATTCGCGCTCGGGGTGCTGCGCGACCACGAGGCCATCCCGGCCCTGGGCGCCATGCTCCCGCGCCGCGTGGTCTTCACGAATCTCGCGCTGCAACATGAAATCATCAAGGCCCTGGCCAAGATCGGCACGCCGCAGTCCGTTCCGCTGCTCGGACGGCTCTTCAGGCGGCGCTCGCTGCTCGCGCGGGCCAGGAACGAGGGGCTGCGCGTCATCGCCGCCCAGGCGCTCGCGCGCATCGACACCGAGGAGGCGCGGGCCGTTCTTGCGGGCGGCGTCGACTCGGGCAACCGGGAGATCGCCCGGGTCTGCCGCACCGCACTTCATGCCGAGGCAAAGGGCTGAGCACCCGGAAGGCGACAGGACGACCATGAAGGAAGCACTGACACAGACGGCAAAGCTCTTCTGCAGCGCGCTCAGGAACCTGAGCCTCTACCCGCCGTCACATCCCGCCATATCCCGGCCGGTTCAGCAGGCTCATGAGAGGATCGTCGCCCTCTTCAAGGAGCGCGATCCGCTCGTGATGGGAATCATCGATGACGTGCTCCTGTTCGATGAAATCCCCTTCTACGAAACCGACAGCCTCTGGAAGGAAATCTACGGGCGCCTGAAGGGTCACCAGATCGAGTCGATCACCTTCAGCGGCGGCCTCGCCCAGGAAGAGCTGACCGCCCTCGTGAACGCCCTGGCACTGAAAATTGAAGACGCAGTGGCGAAGGGAGGCATCGCCGCCGTCCTGGCTGAGCAGCGGGTCGAGCACATCAAGATCAAGGATTTGCAGGAGGAGGATCTCCGCGAACGTGCGCGGGAGGTCTACGATCGCTCTCTCACCGTGGTCTTCGACATCATGTCCGAGTTGCGCATGGGGCGCATCCCTTCGGGCGAGACGGCGAACGGCGTCATCGCCGAGATGAGCGATGTTGTCCTCAAGGATAAGGACGCCCTGCTCGCGCTCACGATGCTCAAGGGCTACGACGACTACACCTACGTTCACTCGATCAACGTCGGCATCCTCTGCCTTGCCTTTGCGGCCCACCAGGGGCTGCGCGGCGAGGAAATGCGTGCCGTCGGCCTGGCGGGGATGCTGCACGACGTGGGAAAGGTCCGAACGGCTGAAGAGATCATCAAGAAGCCCGGGAGCCTCACGGAAGCAGAAATGGCCATCATGAAGAAGCACCCGGTTCTCGGGGCGGAGATCGTCTCCCGCATGAAGAGCATTCCCCACTCCGCGCACGAGATGATCCTGATGCACCACGTCAAGTACAACCTGCAGGGCTACCCCACCATCGAGAAGTCCCGGACGGTGCACCCCTACAGCATGGCTGTGGCGATCGCGGATTGTTACGACGCGCTCACGACACTGCGGCCCTACCAAAAACCCCGCCCTGCAACCGAGGCCGTCAAGCTCATGAGGCGCCTGGCGGGGAAGGATCTCGACCCCGACATGCTCGAGAGTTTCGTGGACATGCTCGGGACGTACCCCGCCGGGACCTACGTCCGGCTCACCACGAACGAGATTGGCGTGATCATCACGCCCAATCACCTCGACGTCACCCTGCCCAAGGTCAAGATCATCATCGAGAGTGGAGGTGCGCTGCTTCCGGAGCCTCTGGAGGTGGATCTGTTGAAGGACGCGACAGGCCCCGGCGGCGAGAGGCGTGAGGTCGTCGCGAGCACGAATCCCATCCTTTACGGAATCGATCCGGCGAAATACATCGGCTAGCAAACGCGGGTCAGGTCGGGGTCAGGCGCCGAGGGAGCCGAGAGCGCCGGCTGCCGCCTCGCGCACGGCGGGCTGCGGGTGACCCAGGAGCTCGACGAAGGCCTGCTCGGCGCGCGTTTCGCCCAGGCGTCCCAGGGCGATCACCACGCGGGTCAGGATGTCTGGGTTGTCGCTCGAGAGCATCGAAAGGAAGCTGTCCGCCAGCCGCCGATCACGGAAATTGCCGAGCGCCTCGATGACCAGCGCCTGGATGGCGGGATCGGGATCGTCGAGCTGCTCGAAGACCGGACCGAGCGTGCGCGGATCGGCCTTCTCGCCGAGAATTCGGATGACCGTGCACCGGACATCGGGGCTGTCGTTCTTCAGGGCCCCCACGATGAGCTTCAGGGACTCATCGCCGTCCAGCTCGCTCAGGGCGTAGACGGCCCGGAGTTTTGCGGCGTTGTCGTCCCCCTCCAGGATCTGCTGGAAGCGATCGATCGAGGCCTTCGCCTGAAGCTGATCGATGGCCTGGGCCGCCGCGTTGCGAACCTCGGGAATGGCGTCCTTCAGCATCACCTTGAGCTTCTGGATTCGCTGCTCGTACACTGTCCCCTCCCTCCGGGATCCGCACCGGGGCGCCCGGGCTCCTGGATCCCTCCACGCTTCCTAGATCGGAGCGCCCGGGAAAAACCTTTAGCGCGTCACCGGACGGTTGATGCGGGGCGCCCCGGAGGCCATAATTTTCTCTCCCCCCCAGCTCACACCCCGCGCCGGAGATTCTCGCCGCCCCATGCGAATTCTTGCCCTCGACCTCGGAACCCGGCGCGTCGGCGTCGCGCTCAGCGACCCCCTCGGCCTGACCGCCCAGGGCCTGCCGACCATCGAACGGCGCGGCCGGAAGGGTTTCATCGAGGCGGTCCGGGGGCTGGTCGAGGCCCATGGCGTCGAGCGCGTGGTCCTGGGGCTTCCCCTCAACATGAACGGCACCCCGGGGCCCCGGGCGGAGGAGGCGCTGGCCTTCGCCCGCGAGCTGGGGGAGGCGCTCGGCATTCCGGTCGACACCTGGGACGAGCGGATGACCACGGTCGCCGCGGAGCGGGCGCTCGCCGAGGGGCGGGTCAGGGGATCGAAGAAACGGCAGCTGGTCGATCGCATCGCCGCGCAACTCATCCTCGAAGGCTATATCGAGTCGATCAAGCATGCGCCGCCCCGCAATGAGTGACCCGGCCCCCCAGCCCGCGCCCCCGCCGCATCGGTGGAGCCTTGCCCGCCGCCTGCTCGGGCCCCTCGTCGTCCTGGCTTCACTCGTCCTGATCGCCGCCGTCTTTCTTTTCGCCCTCTGGGCGCGCACCCCGACCCCCCATTCGAAGTCGCCCGCCGTCGTGGACATTTCGAAAGGAGCGGGGCTGGCCGACATCGCCGCGGCCCTCGAGGACGCGGGCGTGATCGGGCGCCCCCGGCTTTTCGTCATGCTCGCTTTCGCCGCAGGGGCGCAGGGGGAACTCCGGGCGGGGGAATACGAATTCGCCGAGGGGGGATCTCCCTGGGAGGTCCTCACGATCCTGCGGAGCGGCCGCACGAAGCGCCACTTCGTGACGCTGCAGGAAGGGTGGACCGTCGCGCAGATGGCCGACGCCATCGCGGGGGCCAATCTCGCGCGACGGGCGGAACTCCTGGCGCTGTCCGGCGACCCGGCTTTCGCCCGCGCGCTGGATCTGCCCGGAGAGACGCTCGAGGGCTACTGCTTTCCCGATACCTACGCCTTCACGCGCGGAATGTCCGCCGGGGCGATTCTGAAGCGGCTCGTTTCACGTTTCAGGGAGGTCTACGCCGAGGAAAAGGCCGCTGCAGGAGCGGAGGCGGGGGGGGATCTCAGCGAGCACGAGATCGTGACGCTCGCGTCCATCGTCGAGAAGGAAACCGGCGTCCCCGGGGAGAGGGCGCTCATCGCCGCCGTCTTCCTGAACCGCCTGCGCCTGGGCATGCGGCTCCAGAGTGATCCGACGGTCATCTACGGGATAGCGGATTTTGACGGCAACCTGACGCGCGAGCACCTCGCCCGGCCCGGTCCCTACAACACCTACGTCCGCGCGGGACTCCCGCCGGGACCGATCGCCAATCCGGGCCGGGCGGCCCTGCGAGGGGTGCTCGAGCCCGCGCCCGACGACTACCTCTACTTCGTAAGCCGGAACGACGGCTCGCACGCGTTCTCGCGCACCCTGGCCGAGCACAACCGCGCCGTCCGCCGCTACCAGAAGCGCCCCCGCGCCGCGCCCGCGCCGAACGCGGAATCGCGATCCTGAACTTCAGGCGCCTCCGGCGCGGATCGCCGGAACTCTACTCTCGCTTCAGAACGAAGGGTTTCTCGACGCGGAAGGCGTAGTAGCGTTCGGGCGAGGTCGGACCGAAGACAAAGGGGAGCGGACCGAAGAGCGATGCGTAGAAACCCGCGCCCTCCAGCTTGGACATGACGGAGATCCAGGAGGTCGGCGTGTACTTCACTTCCTCGAGAACCCGGGTGAGATTCTGCGGAGGCGGAAAGAGGTTCGAGCCCTGGCCCGGCACGAGCAGGATGTCGCCGGGCGAGAACTGCGTGCCGTCCCAGCTCGTGCGCGTTGCCCCGGCCTTCTCCATGTAGTGCTGGAAACCCCATCCACCCTGGAAGAACAGACGGCTTCCCCCCCGCGCGTACCGGCCCGAAAGCTCCTCCGCCGCCGAACGGGCCGAACCGGCAAGCCTGTAGTCGCCCCAGGCCACAGCCCCTGAAATGAGCAGCCCCACAACGAGCGCAATCGTTATGAACCGCTTTCGCGAAAGGGAGAACGCCGACTCTGTAAGAGAGAGGCGGCGGGCTATCACGATTCCGACGGCGGGCGCGGCCGGAAGCACCGCCCGGGCCGTTGTGGTCCAGTTCGTGAAGGTTGCGAAGATCCAGACGCCCCCCACCCAGAGCACGAGCAGGAGAGCGCCTGCGTCCCGCCGCCGGCTGAGATCCGCGGCCGCGAGGGCGATGATCTGCGCGCCGGCCAGTGCGAAGATCACGACCTGCAGCGCCACGCCCCACCGGATCGCCCCTGCCGCCGCCAGGGGAAAGCCGCCCAGCTCTCCGACCAGGGGGACGGCGGCCGCGCCAGCGACCAGGGCGCCAAGCCCCCCCGCGAGAACGGAGCGCGACCAGCAAAGGGGCGCAAAGAGCAGGGTCGGGAGAAGACATCCGCCGAGAAATACCAGACCCACCAGCAGCTTCTCCGGATAGCTGTATCTGCTCTTGGACTCCAGCGTGAGCGCGTACTGCGCCACGTCCATCAGGGGATCCAGCCCGTAGCGGGCGCGAACGTAGAACTGATAGGCCCCCACGATGGCGACGGGAATCAGGAAAACGAGCAGCCAGGCCCCGGCGCGCCGCTCACGGAAAAGCCCGTAGGCGAGCAGCAGCGGTGTCAGGGCGAGGCCGAAGTACTTGGCGAGCGCGCAGAGGCCCATGAGCAGGCCCGCCGCGATCAGTCGCGGGGTGCTTCTCTCCTCGAGCCCGCTCACCCACAAGAACACCGCCCAGCACCAGAGGGCCAGCATGAGGACATCGGACATGACGGTGGTGCTCGAGACCAGGACCACGGGCGTGAGCCAGGTGGCGAGCGCCGCCACGAGCGGCTGGGCCCCCAGACGGCGAGCAAGCAGATAGGTTCCGAGAATCAGTCCGAGGGCGGGCAGGAGCATCGCGAGATGCACGCCGCGTTCGCTCCAGCCGACGAGCTGAGCCATGCCGGCGACGTAGAAGCTGACCAGCGGCGGGTTCTTGTTGACCTCATAGACGGGCGCGAAGTAGCCGTACCAGTTGATGTCGAACCCGTAGAAATTCGCGGGGTCTGCGACTACTTCATGGGCAACGCGCAGGTAGACCGGATCGTCGAGATGAAATGCCTTGTCAACGAACGGAAGATAGGAGGCGGTTACGGCCAGAAAGACAATGATGATGCCGGCCCGGTGCATCGCTAGCGCCGTCAGCTCTGGATGACGAGTTTCGAGAGCGAGGTCTTGCGGAGATTCGTCTTCTGGATCGTCCTTACCAGCTCGGTCACCTTCTCGGTGTCGGTCTCGAAAGGGTTGTTGCAGATGACGCGGACGTTCAGAAGATTGCCGAGCCGGATGTTCGACCAGTCGAGATCGTACTGGATATTGTTCTTCCGGGCGAGCTTGATGAAGTCGCCCCGCAGCTTGGCGCGCGTATCGCTCGGCGGATGCTCCTTGGCGTGCTCGATCTCCTCGTCATTCAGGATGCGCTCGGCGCGGCCCGTCCTTTCGAGCAAGTAGAACAGCCCCTTGTCCCGCCGGATGTCGTGGAACTGGAGATCCATCATATAGACGCGCGGGTTGGTCCACCGCATTCCACGGCGGTCGAGGTACTCCTCGATCATGTGGCGCTTGATGACCCAGTCGATTTCCCGATCGAGCTTGTTGGGGTCGTCCTCGAGCTTGCCCAGCACGTAGGCCCACTTCTGGATGACGTCCTTGAGCTGATCGTCGACTCCGTAGCGCTCCTGATAGTCCTGCGCCAGGTCGAGGTACTCGCGCTGGATCTCGATCGGGCTGTACTCCTTCCCGTTATCGAGGCGAATCCGCTTCTTGCAGGTCACGTCGTAGGAAATGTCCTTGATCGACTTGACCGGGTTGCGCATCGTCAGATCCTTCTTGATGAAGTTGTCTTCAATCATCTGAAGGACGACCGCTGCGGTGCCAACCTTGAGGAAATTGGTGTACTCCGACATGTTCGAATCGCCGACAATCACGTGGAGCCGCCGGTACTTCTCGCGGTCGGCGTGCGGCTCGTCGCGCGTGTTGATGATGCTCCGGTCGTTCGTCGTGGTTCCCGAGATCTTCTGATAGATGTGCTGCGCGCGCTGGCTTATGCAGTAGTGAACGCCGTCCTGCGTCTGGAAGACCTTGCCCGCACCCGTATAGATCTGGCGCGTGACGAGGAACGGGATGAGCTGCTCTGCCAGGTAGTAGAAGTCAACGTCGCGGTCGACCAGGTAGTTCTCGTGGCAACCGTAGGAATTTCCCACGAAGTCGGTGTTGTTCTTGAAGATCGAAAGGGTCCCGGCGACGCCGTCCTCGCGCACCTTGCCCTCGGCGTAGGCCTGAAGATCCTCGAGGATTCGCTCGCCCGCGCGATCATAGAGCACGAGGTCGCGCGGCGAAGCGCACTCGGGAGTGGCGTACTCGGGGTGGCAACCGGTGTCCTGGTAGAATCGCGCGCCGTTTTCGAGGAAGACGTTGAGGAAGTGCTCGGTGGTAATGAGTTTTTCGAAGAGGAAGCGGATCGCCTTCTCGACGGGCAAGGTCTTTCGGCCTTCCGGGGTGAAGACGATCCCGTACTCATTTTCCAGGCCGAAGATTCTCTTCCGCATTGGTCAGGCGCTCCCCGCCTCCTCCAGTATTGCTTGAAGCTCTGCGGCCTGGAGCCGCTGGAACTTTCTGCCCCCTCGCTTTCGGTTCAGTATCGCGACCTCGATCGTGTCGGCCGTCAGCTCCTTGTTTCCGTTCGTCTTGAGGAGCGCCTTCTGGCAGAGATCAACAGCCTGGGTCAACGTCAGGTTGTCGCGATAGGACTCCTCGAGAAGTTGCATCGCCGATTCCTTCGCGCCTCCCATCACGACGAATCGCCGGTAGTCGGTGATCGTTCCGTCGTAGAGAAGATGATACATCTCGTTCGGATGGCCTTCATCGCCCGCCTCGACAATGAGAATCTCGATTTCGAGCGGCTTCATCTCCTGCGTGAACACCTGCCCGATGGCCTGGGAGTAGGCGTTCGCGAGAGACTTGGCGGTGACGTCGTGTCGGCTGTAGGAGTACCCCTTCACGTCGGCGTAGCGGATCCCGACCTTGCGGAGGTTCTCGAACTCGCTGTACTTCCCGACTCCGGCAAATGCGATCTTGTCATATATCTCGGAGAGCTTCGAAAGGCTGCGGCTGGGGTTTTCGGCCACCAGTGCGATTCCGTCCTGGTACTCGATCGCGACGATGGACTTCCCCCGGGCTATGCCCTTGCGGGCATACTCGGCCTTGTCCTGCATCATCTGTTCGGGCGAAACGTAGAAGGGCATCGCCATCAGGCAGCCTCCACCGCGCGCCGATTCGCCAGAACGCCTTCGTACAGGGCCCGGATCCGATCCTCGGGGATGTCGATAATGCCTTTGCTGGTCACGGTCTTCGCCGTCGGGTAGATGCCGCGGACCGAGTCGACGCCGCCCGTGCCCCGGTCCTCGTCGGCGGCGTCAAAGAGCGCCTCGAGAACCATCCGGAGCGCCTCCTCCTCGGAGGCGTTGGTCCGGTAGGTCTTCTTGAAGGAACTGCGGGCATCCTTTCCGCCGGAGCCGATCGCGTAATAGTCGGTTTCCTCGTAGTGGCCGCCGGTCACGTCGTATTTGTAAATACGCCCCTTCGAGAGCTTGAGATCGAAGCCGGTGAAGATCGGCACGACCACCAGCCCCTGCATGGCCATGGGGAGGTTCTGCCGGATCATCTGTCCCAGCTTGTTGGCCTTCCCTTCGAGGTCGAGCTCGACGCCCTCGATCTTCTCGTAGTGCTCCAGCTCGATCCGGAACAGTCGCGCCATATCGATGCAGGGCCCGGCGGCGCCCGCGATCGCCATCGCCGAATGTTCATCGGTCTTGAAGACCTTCTCGATGCTGCGCATCGCGACCTGATAACCCTCAGTCGCCAGGCGGTCGCCCGCAATCACGGCCCCGTCGGCATAGCGAAGGGCGACGACGGTGGTGCCATGCGGAATGCCGCTGGCAAGCCGGCCGTCGTTGTCGGCCGCGATGTCGAGGCGAGGCGTCAGATGCTCGCACTCGGTCCTCAAAAGCTCGATGAAGGAAGAGCCATCATAACGGCCTTTCCCGAAGAACAATTTACTCCCCTCCCCGCTGAATGTAGTTCTTCACGAACTCCTCAGCGTTCTCCTCCAGGACTTCGTCGATTTCGTCGACGAGCTCGTCCATGTCTTCTTTTAGCTTCTTGCCGCGTTCCGAGAGGTCCTTGGCTTCCCGGGTCTCCTTGGACTTTCCCGATTCCTTGTCCTGGGTCTTCCGCGACTGGGTCTGATCCGCAGCGCGGGTAACCTGGAGCAAGCCCTGGCTGTCAGGGTCGCGACCGAGGATTGCGTGGATCTTCATGTTGCTCCTCCTTCGGTGCTGCCTTTCCCGGGCCGGCGCACGCCGGCCCTCAGGAGCCTCCCGGGGCCGCCGTCACTCGGCGGTGAGGTTCGCAACGAGCTCTTCGGTGCTCGTCGACCTATCGAGAAGTTCCTGAACGTGCTCCTTCGTCCCCTTCAGCGGCTCGGCCATCAGGATGCGCTTGATGGGCTGATCCTTGAGGTTGAAGGAAATCGAGTCCCAGTTTACACCAAAGATCGCCGAGCCATACCGCTTGAGGCACATCCCCCGGAAGTATGCTCGCGTATCCTCCGGCGGGTTGTAGACCGCGTCCTCGATGTCCTGATCGGAGACGATGCGATCGACCTTCTCCTGCCTCACGAGAAGATGATACAGCCCCTTTTCCGGCCGGATGTCGTGGTACTGCAGATCGATCATCCCGACCCGTGGACTGTCCCATGTATAGTTCTTGCGGTTCATGAAGGCCTGAATCAACTGCTTCTTGATCACCCAGTCGATCTCCCTGCCGAGCTGATCGGGATCTTCTTTCAGCCGCTTGAGGACGGACTCCCAGCGGACGATCACGTCCCGTGTGACCGCGTCGGCTTCCCGGGTGGCGAAGTACTTGTGCGCCAGATCCAGGTACTCCTCCTGGAGCTCGATCGCGGTAAGCTTCTTCCCGTTGTCGAGCTGGACCTTCTTCGTGCAGGAGGTGTCGTGCGAGATCTCCTTCATGGCCTTGACCGGGTCTCTTATCACGAGGTCGGTCTGGATGGCGCCGTCCTCGATCATCGACAGAATGATCGCAGTCACGCCGCTCTTCAGGTAGATCGTCGGCTCGGCCATGTTCGAATCGGCCACGATGACATGCAGTCGCCGGTATTTTTCGCGATCGGCGTGCGGCTCGTCACGGGTGTTGATGATCGGCCGCTTGACCATGGTGTCGAGGGCCACCTCGGTCTCGAAGAAGTCCGATCGCTGGCTGATCTGGTAGTCGACGGCGCCGGCCCGGTTCTCCGATCCCACCTTTCCCGCGCCCGTGTAGACCTGCCGGCTCACGAGGAACGGGATGAACTTCTCGATGATCTGCTTGAAGGAAGTCCGCCGATCCATCAGGAAGTTTTCGTGGCAGCCGTAGCTGTTCCCTTTCCTGTCGCTGTTGTTCTTGTAGACGAGGATCTGGCAGCGATCAGGCACGAGCGCGTTGGCCTCGATGCGGCTTCGCTCGAGGATGAGCTCGCCGGCCTTCTCGTGCTTGACGAGATCGAGGACGTTCGTGCACTCGGGCGTCGAGTATTCCGGATGGGCGTGATCGACGTAGTAGCGGGCGCCGTTCACCAGCGTCTTGTTGCGGGTGATGTTCTCCTGCTGGTTCGGCGTGTACTTCTCGCCGTCGGCCTGGAAGCCCCGGGCGTCGGCGAGAGGATTCTCCTGGTCATAGTCCCAGAGAATCTTCGCATCGGTCTTGTCGCGATAGGCGTTTACGAGAAGAACGCAGCTCGAGATCGGATCGAAGTCGCGGTCGTTGACGACTGTGATCCCGTATTCGACCTCGGTGCCCATTACCTTCTTGACCGCCATGCTCGCTCCTGTGATGCCTGCCGATTCTGGGACTCTTTCGCTCCAGGGAACTGCTTTCCCACACTCTTACCCTTATAAACCATGCGGCCGGATACGGGTAGCGGTCTGTCGGTCTGCTGTCCGTCCCCTCCTTCTGGACAAACGGCCCGGGCGGAAGACCACCCGCCCGGGCTCGATTTTACAGTAATTACAGGTACTGGCCGGCCGTGACGTTCTCGATGGTCTTCTCGTTCCGGCTGATGCCACTGATGAGCGTCCGCACGTTGACGATCCGCTCTCCCTTGGCGCCGGAGATCCGGGCCCAGTCGTCGGGGTTCGTCGTGTTCGGCAGATCCTCGTTCTCCTTGTACTCGTCGCGGACCGCCTGCTCGAGATCGGTGAACTTTATCCCCCGTTCACCGATCGTGATGTACCGCTTCACGGCCATCTTCTTCGCCCTGGCCACGATGTTCTCGATCATCGCGCCGCTCGAGAAGTCCTTGAAGTAGAACACCTCGCGATCGCCCTTGGCGTAAGTCACCTCGAGGAACTTGTTCTCCTCGCTCGTGGCATACATCTCCGAGACGATCTGGACGATCTTCTCTTCAACGAGCTTCTTCGGATCGCCGCCGTAGGCAGCCAGATCGTCCTCATGGAACGGAAGATCGGGCGTGAGGTACTTCGAGAAGATCTCCGTCGCACCGGCCTCACCCGGGCGGGCAACCTTGATCTTCAGATCGAGCCGGCCCGGCCGAAGCACGGCGGGATCGATCAGGTCCTGACGGTTCGAAGCGCCGATGACGATCACGTTTCTCAGCGATTCGACGCCGTCGATCTCCGAAAGGAACTGCGCGACCACGGTGGCTTCCATGTCCGAGGAAATCCCGGATCCACGAAGCCGGAAGAGCGAATCCATCTCATCGAAGAACAGCACGACGGGCATGTCCTGCTCGGCCTTCTCCCGCGCCTTCTTGAAGACCTCGCGGATCTTGTGTTCCGTCTCGCCCACGTACTTGTTGAGCAGTTCGGGCCCCTTCACGTTGAGGAAGTAGCTCCGTGTTTCCTTGCCGCTCCGCTCCTCGATACGCTTGGCGAGGTTGTGGGCCACCGCCTTCGCAATGAGCGTCTTGCCGCACCCCGGCGGGCCGTACAGAAGGATGCCCTTCGGCGGATTGAGCTTGTGCTTCCGGAATTCGTCGGCATAGAGGTAGGGAAGCTCGATGGCGTCGCGGAGCGTCTCGATCTGGGCGCTGAGTCCGCCGATGTCGCTGTACTCGATGTTGGGAACCTCTTCGAGTACGACTTCCTCGACCTGCGACTTCGGCAGCTTCTCGGTGGCTATGCCCGTCCTGGGATTGATCAGGAGCGGATCGCCGACTTCCAGCTTCTGGCGCCGCATAGGACCCGAGAAGGAGACCACGCGCTCCTCGTCGGCGCGCCCGAGAACCACCGCGCGACCATCGCCGAGATCTTCCTTGATCGTGACGACCTCGCCGCGGGTCTCGTAGTCACAGGCCTCGATAACGTTGAAGGCCTCGTTCAGGACGACCTGCTGGCCTTCCTGGAGGATGGGAATGTCCACGCGCGGATGCGCGTTCACGCGCATCTGCCGGCCGTCGACCAGGATCTCGACGGTGTTGTCCTTGTTGGCCCGCTGGAAAACGCCGTAGGTGTTCGGAGGGGCGCAGAGCTTGTCGACCTCTTCTTTCAGAGCGTCGATCTGCGTCTTGGCGTCCTGAAGAGCCGCTACGAGCTTCTCGTTCTGCTTCTCAGCCTCGTAGAGCTGATCTTTGGTAATCTCGTACCGGCGCTTCAGGGTTTCGAATTCACTGAGGAGCTTTTCAAGACGCGTGCCCATGACTTTTGGCTCTCCTCCGAGGACTGGTGGTCACCCACCAGGTTTGGACTCCTCGTTTGGACCGGAGGCTATGTCTT
>JAUYMQ010000277.1 GCA_030698575.1 Deltaproteobacteria bacterium | reverse complement strand
ATTGACGAGGCCTGTGTTACAAAAAAGAGGCTCCGGCGCCCCGCGGTTCGGCATTCCCCGATAGCTCAATGGTAGAGCATCCGGCTGTTAACCGGAGGGTTGTAGGTTCGAGTCCTACTCGGGGAGCCAATTCTCAAATCGCCGTTGTTTGGCCGCGCCCCCAGCGGTCGTCGTCAACGAAGTGCGTCGCCCAGCGCCGCCAGCGCATTGAGGGCCGGCGCGAAGCCGCTGAACGGCGCGGTTTGAATCACCGCCTCGATCACCTCTGAATGGCTGAGCCCGGCGTTCAAGGCCGCCTGCCCGAATTTCTTCACCTGGCCCTCCAGGCGCAGCGCGGTGAAGCCCGCCACCGCGCAGAGCACCCGTTGCCGTCGGTCGAGGCCGGGCCGGAACCAGATCTCGCCATAGCCGTAGTGGATTGCGAGCGGGTAGAGCGCGCCGGTGACCGGGTTGTCAGGCGAGGCATAGCCTTGGTTGCCGCGATCGCCGTGCAGTTCCTGGAGCAGTTCGCGGCCGCGCCCGGAGAGCGTGTCGAGCGAGTCATCGCTCGCCTCCTTCGCGCGGATGGAGATCCCGCGCTCCGCGAAGACGGCTCTGGCGATCTCGAGCGCTTCCTCCGACGCCGAGAACCCCGCGTATATACCGACCTGAATCAGGATCTCTTGGATGGTCCGCGGCTCGAGCCCGATCTTCAGCGCCGCCGCGACATACCGGCGGAGCTGAGGCAGGCGCTGCACTGCCACGAGCGCCGCGAGCGTGCAGATCATGCGGTCGGGAAGGGCCAAGCCGGGACGGCTCCAGATTCCGGCATACACCGCCTCGGACATGAGCTGGCGGAAGCCGGGGGCGGAATCGCCGCGGTCGGGCGCGGCGGCATCCTGTCCGAAGAGGCGGGCGCGCATGGCCTCGCCCTGTTGCCGCAATGCTTCGCGTGTCGTCATGCGCCGCCCTCCCGTTCGGTTGTTTGACGCGGCTCGATAGCCGGCCCCAACGCGTCGCGCCGCCCACGGTACGCGCTTGCGCAGGAAACCTCAAGCGCGTCTCGGGCGCTACCGGCGCGTCTCAGGTGTCCCGTCGAGGTGGCGGGGTCGAGGCCGCGTGGCGTCCCTGCGCGGACGCGACAGCATGCGCGCCACGCTGAACGCGGTGGGCTTCCCGCTGCGGTAGACCAATGCCGCGGGCAAGCCCGTTGCGGGTTTGCACTGGGCAGGACGTTGCGGTAAGGTCGCCGACGACGAGCAGGCCACTCGCATCGTGAATGGGTGCCGCGGCGGAAGGCTCGCCGCCCAGGGGAGGGGTGTTTGAGACAAGCGGTGCCGCCCGTCGAGAGGGGGGCGTGAACGCCGGTGGCCCGCTCGACGGCATCAAGGTCGTCGAGATCGGCGGTGCCATGGCCGGCCCGTTTTGCGCCATGATGCTCGCCGACTATGGCGCGCAGGTCGTCAAGATCGAGCGCGTCGGCACCGGCGACGACAGCCGCGCCTGGCCTCCGTTCTTCCACGACGCGCTCGGCCACTACTTCGCCGCCGCCAACCGCAACAAGCAGAGCGTCGCCCTCGACCTGAAGCGCGGCGAGGGCGTCGAGGTGGCCCGTCGCCTGATCGGCGAGGCCGATGTCGTGGTGGACAACTACCGCGTCGGCGCGCTGGCCCGCGCCGGGCTCGGCTACGCCGCGCTGTCGGCGATGAACTCGCGGCTGATCTACTGCTCGATCAGCGGCTTCGGCGCCACCGGGCCGCAGAGCGGCGAGCCGGCGAACGATCTCTTCATGCAGGCCTTCTCGGGCGGCATGAGCATCACCGGGGAGGTCGGCGGCGGCCCGGTGAAGATGGGCCTGTCGGTCGCCGACCTCGGCGCGGGGATGCTGGGAGCGATCGGCATCCTGATGGCGATCGAGGCGCGGCACCGCACCGGACGAGGGCAGCGCGTGGAGACCTCGCTGCTCGAGGGCCAGCTGGCGATGCTGTCCTACCACCTGACGAAGTTCTTCTCGAGCGGCGAGGTGCCGGGGCCGAGCGGCAGCGGCGCTCTGACCAGCCCGGTCTACCGGGCCTTCAGGGCCTCGGACGACTGGATCGTCATCTCCGCCTTCAACGAGCGAATGTGGCGCGACCTGTGCGGCGTGCTCGAGCGGCCGGGATGGGCCGATGACCCGCGCTTCTGCGACGCGGTGCGGCGGGCCGAGAACCGCGATCTCCTGGTCGGCATGATCGGCGAGCTCATGGCCGCGCACCCGGTCGCCCACTGGCAGGCGCGGTTGAAGGCGGCGGGCGTGCCATGCTCGCCCATCAACCGGATCGACAAGGCCGTGGCCGAGGAGCAGGTCCGGGCTCGCGACATGGTCGTGCAGCTCGAGCTGCCCGGGCTCGGGACGATGCGGATGGCGGGGCTGCCGCTGAAGTTCAGCGAGACGCCGGGGCGCATCGCGCTGCATCCGCCGCGCCTGGGCCAGCACACGGCGGAGGTGATGACGCGGCTCGGCTACACGGACGAGGCGATCGAGGAGCAGGCCGCGCGCGGCGCCGTGGGGCTCGACCCCGGCTGGCGCGCGATCACGGCGGCGAAGGCCGCCGAGTAGCCCGGGACAGCCGCGCGGTGATTGCTTCAGCCTTGGACGATCTTCGGGTATTGGACATCAGTCAGGGGATAGCCGGCCCCCTCTGTGCGAAGCTGCTGGGCGACTTCGGGGCGGACGTCATCAAGGTGGAGCCTGCCGGTGGGGAATGCGGTCGGAGCATGCCCCCCTTCTTCATGGACGACGCCCACCCGGAGAAGAGCCTGTTCTTCCTGCTGACGAACTTGAACAAGCGGGGCATCACCCTCAACCTGGAGACGCCGCAGGGCGCCGACATCTTCAAGGAGCTGGCCCGCCGCGCCGACGTCGTGGTGGAGACCTTTCCCCCAGGCTACCTGGCATCCCTGGGGCTCGATCACGCCTCCCTCGAGCGCGAGAATCCCGGCCTCGTGATGACCTCCATCACCCCCTTCGGCCAAACCGGCCCGTACCGTGACTACAAGGGGGAAGAGATCGTCGCCTATGCCATGAGTGGGATCATGAGCATCAGCGGCACCACCGACCGTGAGCCGCTGAAACACGGCGGCGTTCAGGCCCAGTACGAAGCCGGCCTCAACGGCGCCCTGATCACCCTCTTCACCCTCTTGCTCCGCGACGTCACGGGTGCCGGTCAGCACGTGGACGTGTCGATCCAGGAAGTGGTGGCCTCGACGATGGTCATCAACCAGCCGTTCTACAGCTGGACGGGCGGCGTCCAGGGGCGGCGCCAGCCGGCGGGCACCATGTTCGGCAACGTGATGCCGTGCAAGGACGGGTATATCGTGAGCCAGGCGGGCGGTGGCGCCTCCTGGGACGCCCTGGCGGAGTTCTATGGCCGGGAAGAGCTGAAGGACGAGCGCTTCGCCGATGTCAATCAGCGGGTGATCAACGGGCAAGCCCTGGACGAGCTGCTCATCGAGGCGGCCAAGGACCGCACCATGGCCGAGATGTTCAAGACCGCTTCGGAGCAGTACCGCATGCTCTTCGGAATCGTCCAGACCCCGGCTGACCTGGCCCGCTGTGCCCAGCTCGAGGCCAGGGAGTTCTATCAAGAGGTGGAGCATCCGGTGATTGGCAAGATCAAGGTCCCCTTCAGGCTCTGGAACATGACGGAGACGCCTGCGCAGTATCGCCGGCCCGCGCCGCTGCTCGGACAGCACAATGCCGAGGTGTACGCGCAAGTCCTCGGCTACACAGAGGAAGACGTCACGAGGCTCCGGGAGGCTGGGGTGATCTGAGGCGCCAGCCGGCGAACCGCGCCGCGAACCACATATCACCAATCCGGCGGGTGGGAAGGAAGTGGGCCCCGTGCCGAGGTTGCCGCTCGAAGGGACACGGATCATCGACTGCGGTCATGTGTTTGCGGTGCCCTACGCCTGTGGTCTGATGGCGGATCTGGGCGCCGAGGTCATCAAGATCGAGGGGCCGGGGCGGCTCGACATCACGCGCGATGGCCCCTTCGCGGGGGTGCACGCCGACAATCAGCCGGGCGCGGACCCCTGGAACCGGACCGCCAACTTCAACCTCATCAACCGGGGCAAGAAGTCGCTGGTGCTGGACTTGAGCCGGGCCGAGGGGCGGGACGTTCTCAGGGACCTCATCAGGGTGAGCGACGTCTTCCTGGATAGCTTCACGCCGCGCGTGATGCGGGGCTGGGGGCTGGACTACCCCAACATGAAGACGCTCAAGCCGGACATCATCATGGTGTCCAACACAGGCTACGGCCCCGGCTCCGGCCCGTACTCGCAGTACCCGGCGCAGGCCACCACGCAGGAAGCCACGC
>JAUYMQ010000272.1 GCA_030698575.1 Deltaproteobacteria bacterium | reverse complement strand
CGCCAGGGCCAATCCCCAACGTGGCGAGACGGCGTGCCCGCGTGGTGGCCCGCGAAGAAACCGCGTAAGCCAACCAGGAAACCCAGGAGCACAAAGCCATGAACGCGTTCCTCGTCATCGTGATGATTGTCAGCGGTCACGGCACGTTCCAATCGAGCACGGAAATGCCGTCGATGGAAGCCTGCCTGAAGGTGCTCAGCGAAGTGAAAATCGTGATCCCAAACGGCGCTGAAAACGAAAGCGCCGCCGTAGCCTTCTGTTCAACGGAAGATCACGGCGGTCTCTTTCGCTGGCATTAGCGTTGGCGCCACGTTGAACGCCCTGCTCGGAGTACACAGCCCATGACGGACGCCAGTCCCGCCAAAACGACGCCGGTACGGCCGCTGATCGACCGCGGCCGAGCGCAAACCACCCACAGGAGTTCATATGGACAACATCACGGAGTCGGAGATGGGGCGTAAGAAAAGTACGGGCGCACGCGAGCCGTCGGGAAGGCTGTCTCGGTCGACCCGCGACCACGGCACGCCCGAAGGAGAGGCGCGACGCGAAGCGATGGGCCGGATGCCGAAAGGCGGGGTGCCGAACATCCCGGCCTACGCCATGACGAAGTTCGACGCGCTTCTGACACATCGGATCATCACCGACGACGAGCACGAGGCCGGGCTGAAGTACGCCGCACTGTATCGCGCCGTCGCCGGCAATCCCTTTCCCAAGGTGCCGGACGGTGGACAGCCAGGCCACGAGCGGCCGGAGGAGGTCGATGCCCGCAACAAGGAACGCTTGGAGGTCGCCGCCGCGGTTCTCCTCTCCGTCTCGCGCGAGGCCAAGAACGCCGTCGACAACCTCGTGGTGTTCGACAAGTGGCCCACGCTGACGATCGGCGGCGCCGGCATCGTGTTCAAGCGCGACAACACTACCCCCCTCTTTTCCGGGCTCGCGGCCCTGGCCGAGTGGTTCGTCGCGGGGAAGAAACGGAGGGCATCCTGATGGACGGCAGCGACTACAACCCGATGGCGGAGGCGTGGGCGTGATTGATATATCGGGTCAAGTGTTCGGGAGCCGGACAGCCATTCGGCGCGTACGTCATGGCCTGTGGCTTTGTCGCTGCGAATGTGGCGCGGAGGGCATTGTTAACGGCACAGATCTTCGGGCCGGGCGAAAAGCCATATGCTTTGCCTGCATTCGAGCGGGCAAGCGCCGGCGGCCGGATGTTCAGAAAACATGCTCCTATTGCGGCGCCAAATTCCTGTGTTCGCCCTACCAGCCAAAGCGCCGCTTTTGTGGCTATCTCTGTGCCGGAAATTCGCGTCGAATCAATTTGGCCGGACGCACATTCGGCAAGTGGACCGTCCTGCGTCGGGCCACCGGCTATAAATGGATTTGCAGATGTCGGTGTGGCGTCGAGAAAGCAATAATTGGCCCCACTTTGACGGGCGGCCTCTCGCAAGGCTGCGTCAAATGCCGTTGGGATAACCATCGTTTCTCACGAACGCAGTCGCCGCAGAAGGTCTGCCGCAGATGTGGGGAGTCCAAGATCCGGAACCAGTTTTCTCCTCACAAAGAAAGCGCCGACCGGTTAAGTGTGTGGTGTAAATCGTGCCGTAAAAATTACGGCGTCCAAGCGAACTTGGCGCGCAGAATCGGCGTTAAGCCAAGCGAGGTCCCGAAAGAATTGTTGGCCGCGCACATTGCGGTCATATCTGCGCAACGTGTTCTGAAACAGACGGAAGAAAGCCATGCAGAATGAAAAGCTTAAGCGTGTCGTCTTCGAGATGGAAAATGTGATGGAGTCGGTTAAGGCTCGGTCCATGCTGGCAGATGACGCGCACGCCATCGTAAGGGCCGGCGCGGTCATCGTTAAGGCGCATGAGGTCGATGCCATGCTCCAGCGCCGCGGAGACGGGCGATACCTGCCCCCGCCGGCGATCGAAGGCGACGATGAAAGTCCTCAGCCTCTACGGACGCAGTAGCCCGCCGCCCCTCTCCCCAGGAGATGAACCATGAGCACAAATTCCTCTGACGGCAACGACAAGAGCCCCGTACCGCCCACTGACATGCTCGAGCGCGTGGTCGACGGCATGACCCGTGTTCTTCATGATCGCCATCGCGCTCTCGTAAAGATATTCGGCGAGGACTCGGCTGCCGAGCCGGAGCCCCGGCGCGATCTTGAACTGGCCGTCGCCGCCATAGAGGCCTACGAAGCCGCATTGAAGGATGCTGGCTTGGTGATCGTGCCGCGGGAGCCGACCGAGGGGATGTTCATCGGCCCGGCCGTTCTAGCCGGCGTTGAAAGCCTCAGGGAATCTCTCCGGGGTCCATACACGCCAGAACGAAATGCAACGCTGGCGATCTGGCGCGCCATGATCGACGCCGCCCTCGGGAGGAAGCCATGACGCTCGATGAAGCACAGAAGGTCGCCAGTATCGTAGCGACGGCTGACCACAGTTGCTCCGTGTGCGTTGGTAATCTTGTGGATCAGCTCAACGAAGCCTTTCCAGAGTTTTATTGGGCTGCGGCCGACGAGACGGTCGATGTGCAGCCGGCCGAAGCCGGGAGGAAGTGATGGCCCTAGTCTCAAAACACCTTCTCGACAAGTTCGAGGCAGCGGCTTAGATGGCCTCGACCTTTATCTGCGCCAATTGGCACCAAATTCTGACCGAGCGCGAGTTGATCAACAGCGACGATCTCCGGTGCAGCGAGTGCGGCGCGCGGGAGTATTGGACTTGGCGGACCGATGTCTCCCGCCACTCGTCACGCTGGCGGGAAGAAAACCGGCGTAGCGGGTTCACCACGGTCGCCACTCTCCCGCCCGGCACCCGCATCTTCTCCTACGGCGGCCGCATGATCGTGGCCGGCCCGGATCAGCCGCCCGCAATTGTCACTGAGAGCGGGCTGGATCCGCTCACGTCGGAACGCGCGCTCGAGCTTTCACTGTGGCAAAGCGCGATGGACGCGGAGAAGCGCGCCGCCCTGAAAGCCAAATACGAGGGACGCGATGGCTGACGAGAAGATACCGCCGCCGCTCTGTGTGTTCTGTAGCGCGCCGTGGACGGACGATATGATGCAGGTCTACGCCAAGGCTGACTTGGAAGTAGGCTACTACGGCGACGTCGATGGCGTGCAGATCGACATGACCATCGACGTGACTTGCTCATCGTGCAATCGAGTGGTCTATCGCAAGGAATGCCGCGGGGACCTAAGCATGTATCGACGAGCGCGCGTAGGCTAGTCCATGCGCGACTGGCTCAGCGGCAAGACCAGGATCCCGGACAAAGTCAGGCATGAGCTGCGAACGCTCGTCGAGGATCGCGGAACCGCGCTTCGGCGCCTCTTGGAGAAACTCCGCGATCAAAATTCTCTTGCTCCCGATTCCAAACCGGCGTAAACGTCCGAAATGTTCGTGTGAGTTTCTGTCCCCGCCCGGCCTTGCCGCGGCGGGCAAATATCACCTTAACGAAGCAGAAGCGAATGGCCTCCGCCGACGGCCCAGAATCCCAGGAAATCGAGATCACGCCCGAGATGGTCGAGGCTGGCGAGCGCGTGCTCGTTCTTTTCCGCCCCGACATTTGCGATCTTGATCTGGTGGCGGAGATTTATACCGCCATGCGGCGATTAGCCCCCGGCGCCGGAAGTGCGGTGCGCCAGACCGTTGGTGCCCATGAAGTCTCGGACTCGTACGTAGAGGCCCAGCGTTGCATCAATGAGGTCGCGGAGGTCACTAGCCGTTATCAGGGTGTCAACTGCTGGAACCGCTCGATCGAGACGGATGGTCTGCACCATGACGGTACCGGGGCCTGACTTATCGGTCCCCCACATTCCGTGAATGAGGGCGTTACGTTCGCCGCGAAGGCGGTCGTACTCATCCAGCATGGACGTGACTTCCTCACGGGCCGCTTCAGGCGTTTTGCGAAAGTTTATCGTCGTTCGGATCCACCCGCTGATTGTGCTGGCAGATACGCTTTTCGTCACGACGAATAGGTTGCCGATATCGGACGAGATCGTCGCGACAAACAGGTCGGCAACGATGCCTTCAAGCAGTCCCCAGAACACAACGAACTGCCCGAGCTCTTGCAGGATTTCGGGGTCGATGGGTCGCGATTTCGGTTCAGTCATGGTATTCTCCCGGCATGGCAAAGCCCGCAGCTAGAAAGACCAAACGCAAGGAACTGGAGAGCGTCGAAACCGCCCCCGATGCCTGGGAGCGGTTCAATCAGGCGATGCACAAGATCGTACCGCCGAAGCGGCTAATACCTAAGCAGGAATCGGAAAAGAAATAGCCCCGACTGGTACCGCTCACGGCCGGGTCCAATTCCCGGCGGGGGTTGCCAGCCGGCGCCCCAGACGCACCGCCTGGCTGGTAGCCTCGCGCGGGATAAGCACTCCCGCGTGGCTTTCCAGCCCATCGGCACCGGGGCATCTGCGCATACTGGTCAGGGACCGGGTGACGATGGCGGCGGTGCCCCGATGTCTTGGTTCGATGGCCTCGCCGGAGCAAGCACAGGGTCCATCTGGTCCATCGGGGTCGGCCCGCCCGCTCTATCAGCTCCGAGTGGTCAGGTTGAGACGATTATCTGCCCCCCGCATTCAACGGTCAACGTGATCAGAGGCGCCGGTTTGGCCAACCGTGGGAACCGTAGGGCCAGTCGAAGTTTTTGGGCGGATCAGTGGCCCAGAGCTTGTAGATGGTGATCCGCTCGAGATTGGTTGCCTTGCGGTGTAGCTCGCGTCGCTGATCTGGTGTCAACGCAGGATCGCTCATAGCTCGATGATGTAGTTGCTCGGCCAAGTCGAGCCGCTCTTCGGGCGTGAGCCGCCGATGCGGCCGAACGGGTTTGCCGCGGTCGCTCACGACACCTCCTGCTGCTCGACCATGATCACTGGCACGCCAGCGGCCTCGGCTTGATTGCCCTCATGACAACGTGCTGCGCCTGGAGCGCCCTCCGTGCGTAGCAGGACGGAGGCGGGAGCGGTGGTGTCCGGCGACCTGCCCTGAGGGCAGAGGGACCACAGGCTAATGGAACCAGTTGGGTCGCCTGCAAAAAGCGAATCCGGACAACGAACTATAGCACATTAATCGCGCGGGCGACGACGGTGGCGGCGCCCTGCGGTCCCAACGTCCGAGCACGGGGGCGGCCCCCCGCTCTGCCATCTCCGAGCGGTCGGGTTGAACGAAGTATTCAGCCAATCTTGCCTGCCTTCTGCCCCCCCCCTCCCCCGCGTAGCCCACGCGGCCAGTTTCACCCTGGTGCAACCCGTCTCGGCTTGGTATTGATTGATCGATAGCAGTCGGGGGGAGGGGTGCCGTGGAAGCAGCGCTACTGCATTGTCCGATCCGAGGAGGTCTTCGCGTCCGCCAGCGCGCCGCAGATCAACTTACGTTCACCGAAGAAAAGCAGCGTATCGACGCGATTCGATATTTAATTCAGCGTCGATATCCCAAGGATAATTTCGGCGTTGAAACCACATTGTTCAAAATTGGAAATGCGGGCCGCAATTCCTTCCGGACTGACTTCGCGATTTATGATCAGCCGTTTGATGACTTGCGAACCCTCCCACTGGAGAAGCGGCTGGAACATCTTCGCGTGCTCGCCGAGATCAAGCGGGACAACAGCAGCGCGGAGCAAGCCAAGGCGACGCAGGTCCGTGCCGCGCGC
>JAUYMQ010000257.1 GCA_030698575.1 Deltaproteobacteria bacterium | reverse complement strand
GTGGCCGCGGGCATCTCGCCGCGGGATCTCGACGTGAAGAAACTCCAGGACAAGCTCAAGTCGCAGGGCGCGAGCCTGGGCATCTGAACCCGCATGTCATTGCGAGGAGGACCGCCGCATGTCATTGCGAGGAGGGGCGTAGCCCCGACGAAGCAATCCCCTCCGAGCTTGGCACCGGTGGCGTCATCGAGGGGATTGCTTCGTCGCTTCGCTCCTCGCAATGACATGGGAAGTTTACGCAGGATCACCAAGGAAGGAGTCGTAACCCGATGAGCATCAACATGGACAGCGTGGGGTTCGAAACCGAGGAGACCGTGCACGAGGTCGATCGTGTGTCGATCAAGTGGTTCGCACTGGCGCTCGGCGAGAAGAACCCGATCTATTTCGACCGGGAGGCCGCGAAGGCGGCGGGTTTTGCCGACGTGCCGGCGCCGCCGACCTTTCCGACAACCTTCCGCGACGCGCAGGACGCGAAGCTCCGTGACAAGGTCGGCTTCGACTTCACGAAGCTGGTCCACGGCTCGCAGGAGTACGAGGCGCCAAAGCCGCTCGTCGCGGGCGACGTGCTCCGGATCAAGAGCCGGGTGGCGGACATCTACACCAAGGAAGGGAAGAGCGGCGCGATGATCATGGTCAAGACCGAGTCGACCGGGCGCCGCCCCGACGGCTCCGTCGCCTTCGTCGGCCGCTCGACGATCATCCAGCGGCCCTGACAGGGCGCGCATGTCATTGCGAGGAGCGGCGCGACGAAGCAATCCCCTTCGCCCGAGGAGAAACCACCGATGGCCGATAAGATCTACTTCGAAGACGTGAACGAGGGCGACGAGATACCCCCGGCGACGCAGCCGGGGATCACGAAGGTGCAGCTCCTGCAGTACGCCGGCGCGAGCCACGACTACAACCTGCTTCACACCGATGACGGCTTCGCGCAGATGGCCGGCATGCCGAACGGTGTCATCGCCCACGGCATGCTCTCGATGGGCTTCGCCGGGCAGTTCCTGGCGGGCTGGGCGGGGCTCCAGAACGTGCGGAAGGTGAGCGTGCGCTTCACAGCCATGACCGAGCCGGGCGACGAGGTCGTGGCGGCCGGGAAGATCGTGAAGAAGTACCAGGAAGACGGCGAGAACCGCGTGCTTTGTGAAATCCAGACGACCACCCAGAAGGGGACGGTCACGACGAAGGGCGAGGGCGTGGTGGCGCTCCCCTCGAAGGGATAGCCGCGCGATGTTCGACCGGGAGAAACGCGAACGACAACGGAGAATGGTCGAGGTCGTGTCGGCCTATCTTTCGGCCGCGGCGCGCTTCGAGGAGATCTACGGCGCCTACCGCCAGGACAATCTGACCTTCGAGGATATCGAGCCCTTCATCGACGACAAGGGAAAGAGCATTCTCTTCGAGGCCAAGCAGAGCTGTCACGCGCTGTTCCGCCGCGACACCTCGGCCGCCATCGAGAAGGAGCAGCTCTTCGATCTCACCATCGGCACTATCTTTCACGAGGCCATGAAGCTCCGCGAGAACCTCTACCAGCTTCAGGTGTACGGCCAGCAGGGGAGGGCGCTCGAGTCGAAGGCGGAGCGCACGAAGAACGAGGAGGACTTCCTCCAGCAGCTCCATACGATTTTGAAGCGGGCGGCGCGTGGGTTCGCCGAGGGGATGGAGGAGACCCACAATCTGTTCCGCGAGGCGACGGAGCAGCTGAAATCACTTCTGCCCGACTTCCGCTCGAACGGGCTGCTACTGCGCTTCTTCCACGAGCAGCCGTTAATTATCGGGCGCATCTTCGGCGACGAGCCCGGCGATCACCCCTTCGACGTCCTCTATCCGGCCGGGCGCGGGCAGAGTTTCGCGGCGACGGGCCGGAGTTATCTCGAGAGTGCGCGCTACGGCCGCGCGCAGGAGTGTTTCCTCCGCAGCATCGAGGCGGGCTTCGGTGACCCGGCACTGCCGTCGCTGCTCTCGTTTTCGCGGGGGATGTCGCTCTTCTACGCCGGTGAGCTTGGGGAGGCGCTGGATGCCTTCGAGGAGATTACCGATCGGCAGGGTCTCAGCGTGGAGTCACGCGCGCTGCTTCCCGAGATCGGCCGCGTCGCCCAGCGAATCGCCAGCGAGTTCCGCGCCCGGGGTGATTCGCCGGCCGCCGAGCGCGCCGCCGCCATCGCCGAACGCGCCGGCGCTCCGCCTGTCTGAAACCCGCATGTCATTGCGAGGAGGGCCGTAGGCCCGACGAAGCAATCCCCTGCGCGCATGCCGGGAGATTGCTTCGTCGCTCTGTCGTTACGATTCTCTCGGCCCGCGCTTCGCGCGGGACCTCGGGCCTCGCAATGACAGGAGCGCCATGGCGCTCCTGTCACTTCTTCGCGCTTGACTGCACGGCGGTGGCCTTGGCCATGGCCGCCTCGGCCTCGGGGATCTTTCCCTGCCGCTGGAGGAAGATGGACAGGCTCACGTAGGCGAGGTTGTCGTTCGGGTCGATCTCGATCATGCGGTTTGCGGCGGCGACGGCTTCATCGAGCATCTTCTTCTTGCCGTAGCACATGGCGATGGTGCGGTGCGCCTCGAGGTAGTCGGGATCGGTCGCAATGGCCTGCTTCAGCAACGCGATGGCGCTGTCCATTTCGCCCTTCGCGTAGAGATTGAAGCCCTGGTCAGTCAGTTCCTTCGCGCTCGCCATGTCGTCCTCCCGATTGATGGTCGTTCATCCTAGCAGGTCCGTCACGTTCGTTCCGAATCTATCCGGCCGATTTCATCCGGCCGTCTTCATCCGCGCCAGGAGCGCGAGCAGCTTGTCTCGCTCGTTGAGGGCCGGATCGGCGATGACTTGTTCGAGGAGCGCCTCGAGCGCCGCACCGACCGCGGGGCCGGCCGGAACATCGAGCGCGCGCATCACGTCCTCTCCCGCGATGACGAGGTCGTGAATCGAGAGCGCGTCCCCCGCGCGCTCCATTTCCCTGATGCGGACCGAGAGCGCGGCTACTTCCACGGGCACGGAGATCACCTTGTAGCGCTCTGGATCCTTGGCCCGCATGTCGGCGGCGTAGAGCTTCATGAGATCGGGAAGCAGGGCGGGCGTCACGCGCCGCATGAACCGCCGCACGGTGCGGTCCGACCAGCGGAGCGTGTAGCGGACGAGGTGGTGCAGCACCAATGCGCCGATGCGGGCCGTCTCACGCGCCGGAAAGCGCAGCGCCTCGCAGCGCGCTTCGGCGAGCTGGGCCCCTTCCTTCTCATGCCCGATGAAGCTGGGCTCGCCGTCGCGAAGCGTCAGCGTCGCCGGTTTGCCGGCGTCGTGGTAGAGGACTGCAAACCGGAGGTAGGCGTCCGCAGCAGGGTCCTCGGCGAGGAAATCGAGGGCCGCCAGCGTGTGGTGGTAGACGTCGAGCTTGTGATAGCGCGCCGGCTGCGCCACCCGGACCATCGCCGCGACCTCGGGGAGGAGCACCGCGAGCATCCCTGTCTCACGCATTCGGCCGATGGCGTGCGAGGGCTTCTCGCAGGCGAGACAGCGCAGAATTTCCTCGCGCAGGCGCTCCGGCGCGGCGCTGCCCGCGCGCGGGCCGTGGCGTTCCATCGCGCGCAGCGTGGCGGACTCGGGCGCGAAGCCCAGCTCGGCCTCGAGGCGCACGCCGCGGAGCGGGCGGAGGGGATCTTCGTCGAAGCGCGCATCGGCGTCGCCCACCGCGCGCAGCACGCGCGCCTCGAGATCGGCGAGTCCACCGTAGAGGTCGATTACGCTGGCGTCCGTGGCGCCCGCTTCGAGGGGAAGCGCCAGCGCCAGCGCGTTGATTGTGAAGTCGCGCCGGGCTAGATCCGCTTCGATCGTCTCCCCGCGCAGCAGGCTCACTTCCCGCGGCGGCGCTCCCGGCGCGGCGAATACCAGGAAGGCGGGCGTGTGCGCCCCCACCCGCTCCACGCGCGGGAACTTCGCTTCCAGGTACTCCGCCGGCGCGTCTGTCGCGATGTCCCAGTCGCGCGGCTCGCGCCCGAGCAGCAAATCGCGCACAGAGCCGCCCACGAGCCAGGCCGCATGCCCGCCCGCCTGCAGCACGCGCCCGATCCCGGCCACGTCCTCCGGCAAAACGCTCTCCAAGTACCCGAAATCAATAGACATTAAGTGGGACAGTCCCCCTTATTAACTGGGACAGTCCCTCTTATTAAGGGGGACTGTCCCACTTAAAAGGCGGCGAGGAACTCGCGGGTGAGGGCGGCGGCGTCGAGGCGGGGGGCGCCGAGCGTGGCCGACAGAGTCTCGGCGCGGATGGCGCCCACGCGCCACTGCTCGCGCAGCCATGTGCCGGTGTCCCCGCGGCAAAACCACCCCTCGTCGAAACGCTCCCGCAGCGCCTCGCTGATCTGCGACGCGAGCATCCACCCCCGAAGGTAGCGTGCCACGTAGAAGAACGGATCGACGTCGGCCAGGTAGCCCTCTCGCGGATACCGCGCCGACGTCGCCTGCTGGAGCGCCTCCTGGTATCGCGCCGGATAATCCTCGAGCTTCTCCGCGCGCCAGAGCGAAAGCTCGTAAGCAATCTTCGCGGCATAGCGCCGCACCAGAAACAGCTTGGCCAGCTTCAGCGTCCGGAAGAAATCGCTCCCCGGCTTCTCGCCCAGGAGGGCCGCGACCCAGCCCGGATCCTCCGGCAGCGACTGCAGCGTGAAGGCCCAGGCCTCAGTCACGGCGCTGTCGTCGAGATCGCGCAGCTCGAAGGGCAGCCCGGGATCGGTGTGCGCGAAGTGCTGCGCATGGCCCAGCTCGTGGAAGAACGCCTGGTAGTCGTCGACGCCGCCGCGCGGGTAGATCACCAGGACAATGCGCGACGGAACCGCCAGCCGGGCGCAGAAGGCCCGCGAAGATTTGCCCGGCCTCGCCTCGACGTCGAGCGAGATCCGGCCATCGGCCTCGAGCGAAAGATTCATCTCGCCCATGCTGCGGCGCGCGAGATCGGTCAGGTTCCGCGAAGAGTAGGTTGCGCGACTCTCCGGCAGGTAGAAGAGGTGGTGGAGATCGTGGCTCTCGAGTTCACCGGGCTTGAGCCCGAGCCGCTTTCCGGCAAGCCAGCCGAGGTAGTCCCGATAGAGATCTTCCGTCGCGCGAAGAAACGCCGCCGCTTCGGCGGCGAGCGCATCGAGATCGACGAGAGCGGTGTCCGAGACGAGCGCGGCGAGATCCGCGCGGCCGATCGCCTGGCACCCCTCCCGCGTGCGATCCCACCAGGCGCGATACCGGGGCTCCAGCTCCCGCAACACGCCCGCGCGTCCGGCCTCGAGCGCCTGCCGGCGGGCGCGCACCGGCTCCGCCGAAATCGCCGCGCCCACGCTCCGGTAGGGTAGTTTGCCGCCAGGCTCCGCGACCTCGGCCCCTGCCTCGGCCTCCAGGATGCCGTCGCTGACCGCGTCGGTCTCCTTCTCGACGGCTGTCTGCGCGAGCGTTTCCCGCAGCAGTTCCAGGCGAAACCGTTCGGACGCCTTCGCTCCCCCGGCCGTGCCCGCATCCTCGCTTCCGGCCGCCGCAAGCGCTTCTTCGACTGCGCGAAGACTTTCCGGATCGAAAACAAGCGGGTGGCGCGCGTGGAGCGAGGCGAGCCCTGCCTCCTCCGACAGTCCCGCGTGGTTCCGGTAGGTGATGGCCTCGGCTTCCCGGAGGTATCCCTCGAGGTCGGCGCGGATCCGGTTCAGGGCGGTCATGAATTCACGTCGAGCCTCACCCCGCGTCGACCTCCGTTTCTCCCTCCGAGCGGGCGATGATCGCCGCGCCGCAGGAGTCGCTGAAGACGTTCACCATCGTCCGGAACATGTCCAGCGGCCGGTCGATGGCCAGCATCGTGCCGACGATCAGCGCAACCTCGGGACCGGTGAGGTTCACCGCCTCGGTCACGATGAAGATCATCACGAGCCCCGCCGACGGGATGCCCGCCGCCCCGATGGAGGCGAGCAGCGCCGTAATCACGACCACCGCCTGGGCCTCGAAGCCCAGCGGGATGCCGAGCACTTGCGAGATGAAGATCACACCGACGCACTCGTAGAGCGCCGTGCCGTCCATGTTGATGGTCGCGCCCATGGGGATGACGAAGCTGGAAATGCGATTGCTTACCCCCACCTCCTTCTCGACGGTGCGCAGCGTCACCGGGAGG
>JAUYMQ010000252.1 GCA_030698575.1 Deltaproteobacteria bacterium | reverse complement strand
GTCGACCACCACATTGAAGGTGAGAAGGAAGGGCTGCGGGCCGGCCGCGCCCGCCAGGCGGCCGCCCATCTGGCGGACATAGCCGACCACCATCGGATCCCGCAAGACCTTCATTTCCTGCGCCACCTGGCGAGAGAAGTCCTCGCCGAGCTGTCTCTCCTGTTCCACCGTCAGGACGCAGCCTGCGATGAGCGCCAGGACCCCCACGAGGGCGACTGATGCGAAAAATGGACGAAATGCAACGGAGCGCGAGAATCGAATCACGTTCTTGCTCCTTGTTTGTGCTGAACCGGTAGTGCGGAACTGCACTGATGTCGTTCGACACGCCGGGAGCCGCAGAGATGAAAAGGGCGCCCCCTGGGCGCCGCCCTGCTTATCGATGCCGCCCCGATCAATAAAACTCAGTAGGAGTGGGCAATTACCATCTGATCAAACTCGCCCACATGGGGCGCCCACTTCAGTTCCACCCGGTCGACACGGGCGCCGGGCGGCCCTTCTCTGCACCAGGCGACGACGGCACGAACGGATTCTTCATCCCCCTCGAGAACGGCTTCCACCGTTCCTTCGGCCCGGTTGCGTACCCAGCCCGTGACCCCTCTCGAGCGGGCGAAGGACTGCGTGCCGCCGCGGAACCAAACCCCCTGGACCCGTCCATGAACGATGAGATGGGCCCTGGCGAGCGGCATCTCAGCGGTAAATCGGCCAGCTCAAGATGGAGCGAACGTCGAAAAGCTCCGCCACGGTGCCTATCCCGAGCAGGATGACGTAGGTGACCAGGAGGACTAGAACAATGTCGTCGCCGCGCCGGGCCCATAACGACCCCCCATCGACGGCGGTCATCTTCGCCTCGACTGTCTTGTTCACGACAGGCTTGCTCATGAATGCTCCCCAAAACACGCTGAAGGGTGGTCGCTCCCGGTCAGTCACCGAATCGTAGCCGCGGACCCGGCGATGTCAAGGCGCCGGGAGTTCAGCTCCGCAGGCGGATCTTCTCATCTCCCGAACCAATCACCGTGACCGGCACGGGGCGCCCGGATTCGAGGAAGAGCAGGAACGCGGGGAAGAAGGTGAGGAGGCTCAGAAGAACCGTCGAAATGCCGAGCACCGCCACTGTCCCAATCGACCTGAGCCCGGGGTGGTCGGCGAAGAGCAGGCCCAGGAAGCCCATGATCATCGCCATCGCGGTGATGAAAACGGCGACGCCGGTGGTCCGCATGACGACCATCAGACGCCCGGTCCCCTCCTCGCGGTATCGGTGATAGAGATAAATAGCGTTGTTGATGGCGAGCCCGGCGACCGCGGGCATGGCAACCATGTTGTAGAGATCGAACTTGAGATCAAAAATCGCCATGATCCCGAGCAGCACCCCGAGCCCGATGGTCACGGGGAGCATCAGGATGACCGTGTGCCGGACGCTCCGGAAATCGACGAGGAGCACGATGAAGACGGCGAGGAAAGTCAGCAGCATGGCCAGCTTGCCGTCGCGGATCATCAGCTGAAGCATGTCGCCGATGATGAGCTGCGGGCTTGTCGCGCGGAGCGTACCGCTAGATGTCGGAATCTGGCTCACCTCGTTCGAGAAGGCGATGACGGACTCCCCATGGTCCATGCTGACGCTGGGATAGACGTATGCCAGGTAGCCGCCTGCGTGATCCTGCCCCTGGAACTTCCACTGGAGATCCTCGGGAATATCGCCCGCCTCCACGGGCTTGGCGCTCATGCCGGCGCGAATCCGCTCGACTTCCCGTCGCTGCTCGGGCGAAGCGAGCTTGAACAGCTCGTCGTCGAGAAGCGCTCGGAGCTCTCCCAGAACGCGCAGCCGCCCCAACTGATCGGGCGGTATCACAGAATCCATGGAACGGATGGTGGCAATTGTTCCCTTTCCCTTCCCCTTCCCCTCCGTGGCGCGTTCCTGCAGAGCCTCGACGACTTCGGTCAGACGTTTCTTGTCGGGCGCGATGATTGCGGCGGGTGTCAGCGAAAGGTTGAAGACGCTCGCTATTCGCTTCTCCCGTGCGAGCACGCCGGGATTGGCCGCCTTGAGTTTCGAAAGGTCGTAGTCAAAGGAAATTTGCGTGGCGCCCAGCAAGCTGGCGATGAACACGACACCTGTGAAGATGAGAACCGGGCGCGTATAGGGAAGCAGCCGCGCGAGAGCGCCGGCCTGCGCGTTGTAGGTTCGTTGCGGGGCCCGGCGAGCAATACGCAGCCAGCCCAGCTTGTCGAAGCGCACGATCAACGGGCAGAAGGCGACGAGCATCGCGGAGACGGCCACGAAGAGCCCGAGACCCGAAATGAATCCGAACTCGGAGAAGCCCTTGAAGTCGGTCACCATGAGGGAGAAGAAGGCGAAGCCCGCCACGGTGGCCGCCGCGATGCAGGCCGACCAGGTATTGGCCAGCATCCGCGCGAGGCTCTCCTCGATCGGCACGCCCCCCGCCCGCTCCTCGCCATAGCGCGCATACATCTGGATCCCGAACTCGATTCCCACGCCGAAGAGAATGTTGAAGAGGAAGACGGTATAGACGTTCAGGCTGCCGACAACGATGTAGGCGGCGGCGAAGGTCCAGAGCACAGCCATCACCTGCGGGAGGCCGAGCAGGAAGAGGATCAGCGGCTGCCTGAACATGATGGTGAGAAGAAGGATGAGCCCGGTAGCCGTGATGATGGTCGCCCGCTCGACGTCGTTGATGATGGTCTCGTAGTCGTCGATGGCGTTCTTGAAGGTGCCGCCGTACTCGATCTGAATGGCGCCCCCGAACCGCTCCGCATTGATGCGCCGGACGATGGTGTCAACCTCTTCCAGCATCGACTTCGCAAACTCGACGTCGGTCGACTGCCCGCTGGGATATACGGACAGCATGAAGGTCTTGTGATCCTTGCTCGTGAAATACTCGTCCTCCGGGCCGCCCGTATACTTCCGCTCGATATCGTCGAAGGACGCGCGCAGCTCCGAAAACTGCTTCTCCAGGGCGCCGGTCGGCAGCGCGGTCTTCCGTTCCTTGAGAGTCACTTCCACCCGCGGGCGTCCCTCCGGCGACCGGACGGATTTCATGACGAACGGGAGATGGTTCTGCTTGATGTCCGTTAGCTTGGCAGCGAGTCGGTCGCGGATGGTCTCCAGGTCTTTCACATGAACAAACAGGAACCGGTGGCGCTGGAAGAACTCCAGATCGCGGCGGTAGTCGACGTTGTTGATCACCTTGCTCTTGATGAGCTCGGGCCCGAGCGCCTCGACAAACATCTCTCCGGTCTTCGCGTCGGGCGGCGTAGCCAGAATGAGAAGCTGTCCTGCGCCGCCGAGCTTCTTCACCACCTCGCGGAGCGCGACGACGCTCGGCTGATCATCGGGCAGCAATCTGGCGAGATCACCATCGAGCGGCAGCCGTTTGACGGCGACGACCGAAACGAGGGAAAGCAGGACGGCGCCCACAAGCATTGCGATGTCATGCCTGAAGATGAACCGCGCGAGCGCCTTGTAGATGCGTCCCCTCATGAAACTCCCGTCGTTCTCATAAAAAGTCCGCCCGTCGCAGGAATCAGGAACTCGGCGCCCGCTCGGCGCCGCGCCCCCCACCCCGCCTCTCCGTCGTCGATGCAAGTGAGGATTGGCCTCGCCCGAGGTAGATGATCGGGCTCGCGACGAAAACCGACGAATAGCTTCCCACGACCAGCCCGGCTATCAGGGCAAAGGAGAAGTCCCGCAGCACTACACCGCCGAACAGGTAGAGCGGGACAAGCACCAGCATGACCGTGAGGCTCGTCACGATCGTGCGCCCGAGAACCTCGTTCACGCTCGCGTTGATCACCTCCGCCAGCGAAGCACGCTTCATCTTCCTCAGATTCTCACGTATTCGATCAAAAACGACGACGGTGTCGGTCAGACTGTAGCCGGCCAGCGTCAGAAGCGCCGTAATAACGAGCAGCGTGATCTCCTTGTCCAGCAGGAAGAAAAGGCCCAGCACCACGATAACGTCGTGGAAGGTGGCCACGGCGGCGGCGATTCCGAATGTAAAATCAAAACGCAAGGCCAGATAGAGAACGATCGCGATCAACGAGAAGATCACCGCCTTGATGGCGTCCCGCTTGAGCTTGGCGCCGATGGTCGGACCGATCTCTGATTGCGACTGGATCTCGAAGGGCGTGTCGGGGAGCCCCGCCCGCAGCCCTTCGACCACCCGTTCGGCGGTGCCGCCACCCCCGGCGCCCTCGGCCTGCTTGATCCGCACAATCAATATGTTCTCGGTGTCCATCATCTGGAGTTCGGCGCCCTCCAGACCCTGCTCGGCAATCGCCCGGCGGACATCTCCGATCGGAACGGACTTCTCGAGTTTTACCTGCACCAGGGTCCCGCCGGTGAAATCGATGCCCAGGTTAGCCGCGCCCCTCTGGATCTGCACAAAGGCGAATACCCCCACCGCGAGGAGCAGGCCCGATGCCAGGAAGGCGTAGCGGCGCATGGCAAGGAAATCCAGGTTGGTCTTCTTGAAAAACTGGGCGAACCGAAGCGTCTTCGGAAGGCCCTTCGTGTGCAGGTGATCGTAGACAACGCGGGTTCCCACAAGTGCGGTGAAAAGATTGAATGTGACACCCAGCGAGAGGGTCACGGCGAATCCGCGAATCGGGCCCGTGCCGAAGATGAAGAGCACGAGGGCGGTGATCAATGTTGTCACGTGCGAATCGATGATCGTCCAGAGAGCGCGATCATAGCCGGCGTTTACCCCCGCCCGAACGGTTTTCCCGAGGGCGAACTCCTCCCGCATCCGCTCGAATATGAGCACGTTCGAGTCGACCGCCATACCGATTCCGAGGATGATCCCCGCGATGCCGGGTAGCGTCAGCGTCGCGCCGAACATGGCGAGTGCGCCCAGGAGGTAGACGACGTTGAGGAAGAGCGCGAAGTTGGCGATTGCTCCCGAGAGCCGGTAGTAGGCCACCATGAAGCCCACGACGAGCAGCGCGCCGATGGCGCCGCTCACCCATCCCTGGCGGATCGAGTCACGGCCCAGGCTCGGACCGACGATCAGGTTCTGCACGATCCTGACCGGGGCGGGGAGAGCGCCGGCGCGCAGCACGATCGCGAGATCTTTCGCTTCCTCGGCGCTGAACGAGCCGGTGATTTGGGCCCGCCCGCGCGAGATGCGCTCCTGGATGTTGGGCGCCGAGCGCACGACACCGTCGAGAATGATCGCCAGCTGCCTGTTCACGTTCGCGCCGGTGATCTGGTCGAACAGCTTCGATCCGGCCGAGGTGAAATCCACAGTCACGTAGGCTTCTGCGGTCACCGGGTCGAACTCCAGCCGCGCGCCCTTCACCGCGGATCCCGACATGAGGAGAGGTTTCTCGAGCAGGATGTAAGTGGTCTGTGTTATGCCCGTAAGCGGATCCCGCGCCCTGTTGGGATAGACGCCGGTATCCTCGGGGATTTCCCCGGACAGCGCCTCGGTGAGGCGGTCGGGGGTCGCACCTCGAAAGATCTTCTTGTCCAGGATGGCCTTCTCGACGAGCGCGGTGACGTTGGCGTTCGCCCGTGAGACAAGCTTGAACTCGAGCTGCGCCGTCCTACCGATCAGATCAATGGCGCGCTGGGGATCCTTGACGCCCGGCAATTGCACGACGATTTCGTTCTGGCCCTGGCGGACGATGAGGGGCTCGGCGACACCGAACAGGTCCACCCGGTTGCGGATGACCTCGAGCGCCTGGTCGATCGAAAGACGCTTGATGGCAGTCACGACCTCCGGCCGGAGACCCATCGTGACGCTCGGGCTTC
>JAUYMQ010000237.1 GCA_030698575.1 Deltaproteobacteria bacterium | reverse complement strand
GGGGCCGCGATTGCGGCTGGGTGCGTATCGATCGCGCTTGTTCACAACCATCCTTCCGGGAGTTTGGAACCTTCTGCGCTTGATTCTGCGTTGACACGGCAACTTCTGGACGGTGCCCACATCCTCGGGCTCAAGATCACTGACCACATCATCATCACTGCCGTTGGTCACACTTCTATGCGCCAGCAGGGCCAAGTCCCATTCGACTGACGCCCCGTAACCATGTTTTCTGGCCCGCCAAGGGATCGCACTTGACACCCTCTGCCCCACTCCGCTAGCTTTCTTCTAGGCGGCGTTGAAGTGACCAATGTTCCCGGCTGATTCCGAAGTTGCGGAGTCGGCTTGCGTCTGTCGCTAGTCAGCGTCGGTGATCAGAAGGCGGCTCTCAAAAAGCTCGCCGAGTTGGCCGAAAGGTCGACGCTCCACCCTCGTATCCGCGAGGCGGCCGGGGCCATCACCAATGACCTCCGTGCCCGCGACGATGCTGGTGAGCTGGAAGCCATCTTCAATGCCGTCAAGCACGGCAGCAGCAAGGTTCCGGGCCTGAAAAACGGTTTCCGGTACGTCGCCGACCCACGGCTTGCAGACCTCTTCATCGCACCGTTCAGGGCGCTCGAGATGTGTCAGCGTGGCTCGTGCGGCTCAGACTGTGACGACCACGCAGCGCTGGTCACTTCGTTGGCCGGCTCGCTCGGCTTCCGCATGGGGCTCCGCGCGTGGGGTCCAGAGAACACGGACGAATTCGTTCACGTCTACGCCGTAGCCGCGCTCCCGAAGCGGAACCCGAAGCAGGTCGTTGGGCTTGACACGACCGTCCCCGAATCCTTCGTGGGGTGGGAACCTCCGCGCGGGCATGTTTTGACAGCGTGGCTCGAATGATCGTCCGGCGCACATACGCTCGTGGCCGCTACGGCTGGGTTCAGTTCATCCCCGCGATCATGGAGATGATGAACCCCAAGGCCGCGCCGCAGATCCAGATGCCGCAGCAGTCATCCAACACTGGGCTCTACGTCGCGGGCGGCCTTGCAGGGCTCGCGGTCGTCGGCGGGCTCCTCTACGTGGCGGTGAAAACATGATCGTCTCGCGCTCCGCAGCCCGCCGCATCGGCCATCGCCCCGCCTACGGGGACATCCTAGACCTCATCATGAAGTCCATGGATGTTGCCGGAAACATCCTCGGCGGCAGTGCGGCGAAGACTGCTCAGGCACAAGCCGCTGCCGCTGCCGCTGCCGCTGCCTCTCGTGCGCAGGAAGCGGAGTCGAGCGCTGGCGCGGTCAAGTACATGGCCATCGCGGGCGTGGTTGGCATCGTTGTGCTCGGCGGGGTCATCGCGGCCGTGAAGCGGCCGAAGCGGTTGGCTGGCTACGGAAGGCGCCACCGATGATCGTCCGTCGGCTACGTGGATATGGCGAGACCTCGCCTGGGGGCATCTTCGAGCTGCCTCAGACGATCGCTTTGGTCGGCGGCGGGGTCTTGGTCGTCGGGATTCTGGCGTTCATCTTCGCTTCGAGGAGTCGCTGATGCCTCGCAACCGCATAGCCATCTTCGAGAATTACAATGCCGGAGGGTACGAAGACCTCGGCGCCCATCGCGTCATCGGCCAGGCGCCGAGGGCGAAGAAGGCCCACCGCAAGCGGGCGCATTCGTCCCCCGCGCAGAAGCGCCAGCAGGCGAAGCTCAAGCACTGCGTCAAGGAGTGCAAGCGCAACGGCCCGTTCCGACCGTGCATGTCCACCTGTTTGCGGAAGCAGAAGTAGTCCAACCCCTGCCCGCTCGCGGGCGATGAAGGAGAAGCCCATGGCCCGTCGAATCAAGCGTCACCGGAAGAGCGGCAGCGCGCACAAGGCGAAGTTCGCGAGGATCGCCCGAACCTGCATGTCCAAGCTCCGCGCCGGCCACCTGCCCAAGAAGGGCGACTTCGGCAAGTGCCTGCGCCGCGCCTGGAGGAAGTAGTTCCATTGACGAAGCGTTCCTTCAAGAATCGGCTTCAACGTTCCTGCCGCGCCATGTGCGAGCGGGAGGCCAAGCGTCTGAAACGGGCCGGCTTCGCCGTAAAGTCTCGTCTCAGGGGCGAGTGCATCCGTGTCTGTAAGCGCATCGGCGTCATCTTCGAGATCGATGACGTTCGTCACCCAAAGGATTCTACCTAGTAAACCTTCCGGTCGGCGCTCCCGCCCGGTCGCAGCACCCACCAGAAAGAAAGGAAACACATGAACACCACCAAGAAGTGTCTCGCCTTCAAGAAGACCGCCAGCGGCCTCCGCTGCTCCCGCTACGCGCCCGAGTCAGGGCCGGAGCACGCCGTCTCCGTCCTGCCCGACCTCGGGGAGTACGGCGTCATGAACTACGAGGTGAACTCGACTGACGTCCTGCTCGGCGTTGGCATCGGCCTGGCTGGCGTTGGCTTGTCTCAGCTCGCGGCGAGCAAGCTCGCGTTGGACCTGCCGGACATCGTCAAGTCGGCCTTCCCACTCGTCGGAGGCGCCATCGGGGGCCTGGCTGCGTTCCTGCTCCAGAAGAACAGCAACCCGAACCGCGGCAAGGGGCACATGATCGGAGC
>JAUYMQ010000234.1 GCA_030698575.1 Deltaproteobacteria bacterium | reverse complement strand
GGACGGAGCACCTACTTTCCGCTCCGCGTGAACACCGCGGGAGTCATCCCGCCGATCTTCGCTTCGTCGATCCTGATCTTCCCGTCGATGCTGACGCGATTCCTGCCGGAAGGGATCGCCGACACGGTAACCGCCTGGATGGTGCCGACTGCGGTTCCCTACAACTTGCTCTACGTCGTGATGATCGTCTTTTTCTGTTACTTCTACACGGCCGTCATGATCGACCCGACCGACGTCGCCGACAACATCAAGAAGTATGGCGGCTACATCCCCGGGATCCGGCCTGGGAAGCGGACAGCCGACTATATCGACAGGGTGCTGACGCGCATCACCCTCGTGGGCTCAATGTACGTGGCGGTAGTCTGCATCCTTCCGACGTTCCTGATAGCGGGGCTCAACACGCCGTTCTACTTCGGCGGGACGGCCCTGCTCATTGTGGTGGGTGTTGCGAAGGATACGATGGCCCAGATTGAGAGCCATCTGATCATGCGCAATTACAGCGGCTTCCTGAAGGGCGCGCGCGTCAAAGGCCGTTCGGACAGGTAACGCAGGGAGCTGGACGCGTGAATCTGATCCTGCTGGGACCTCCGGGAGCAGGGAAGGGCACCCAGGCGAAGCGCCTCGTTCAGCGCCTGGGAATACCCCAGATCTCCACGGGAGACATGTTGCGGGCGGCCGTGAAGGCCGGGAATGCGCTCGGGCAACGCGTGAAAGGCATCATGGAGGGCGGCGAGCTGGTGCCCGACGACGTGGTCATCGCCCTCTTCAAGGAGCGGGCGTCGCAGCCCGATGCGCGCGAGGGGTTCATCCTCGACGGCTTCCCACGCACCGTCGGCCAGGCCCAGGAACTCGGCAAGATTCTCGAAGAAGAGGGGGGGCAGATCGATCACGTGCTGAGCATTGACGTCCCTGTGGAGAATCTTGTTACACGCCTCTCCGGGCGCCGGACATGCCGGGCCTGCCAGGCGATGTGCCACGTCGAGACGAGCCCGCCTCGCCGCCCGGGGCGATGTGACCAGTGCGACGGAGAGCTTTACCAGCGCGCGGACGACAACGAGGAAACCATCCGCGAGCGCTTGCGGGTGTACAAGCAGCAGACCGAACCGCTGATCACCTACTATGGCAAGGAGGAAATATTGCGGCGCATTCCGGGCTCGGGCTCCGTGGAGGAGATATTCAAAACCATCTCCTCTGTGATTGGCAACGGAAAGGCGGGCGGCTAGGGATGCTTCTCCAGGAGCGCAAGATCGAACTGAAGAGCCCTCGAGAAATCGAGATCATGCGCCGGGCCGGCCACCTGGTGGGCGAGATCCTCCAGCAGGTCGCCGCGGAAGCCCGCCCGGGCATGAGCACCCTGGATCTCGACGCGCTCGCGGAGCGCCTCACACTGAAAGCGGGCGCGAAGCCGGCGTTCAAGAATTACCGCGGCTATCGCCACACGATCTGCGCAAGCGTGAACGACCAGGTGGTGCACGGCGTGCCTTCCCGCGCGGCGCTACAAGCGGGCGATATCATTGGCATCGATTTTGGCGTGATCCTGGAGGGGTTCTACGGTGACTCCGCGATCACCCTTCCGGTGGGCGAGATAAGCGATGAGGCCCGACGGCTGCTCGAGGCAGGCAAGGAGGCGCTCGAGCGAGGCATTGCCCAGGCGGCGCCCGACAAACGGCTGGGGGATATCGGCGCGGCCGTTCAAACTTTTGTGGAGGATCTCGGCTATTCGGTGGTCCGGGAGATGGTGGGGCATGGCATCGGCCGCGCGCTTCACGAAGAGCCCCAGGTTCCCAACTATGGACGGCCGGATACGGGCGCGCGCCTGCGGCCGGGCATGGTGCTCGCCATCGAGCCCATGATCAACGTGGGCGGCAGTGAGATCGAGACGCTCGACGACGGATGGACCGTCGTGACCGAGGACGGTTCGCTCTCGGCGCATTTCGAGCACACGGTCGCGATCACGGAGCACGGGCCCGAGGTATTGACAAGGCTCTAGAGGGAAACGCCAGTTTATGCCCAAAGGCGAAGCAATAGAGGTCCAGGGAACGGTGCTTGAGCCGTTGCCGAACGCGATGTTTCGCGTCGAGCTCGAGAACGGCCACAAGGTCCTCGCCCACATCTCCGGGAAGATGCGAATGCACTTCATCAAGATCCTGGCGGGCGACAAGGTGACGGTCGAGCTGTCTCCCTACGACCTTTCTCGCGGACGAATCACCTACCGGGCGAAGTAGGCCCCGGGCTATTCGCCACGGAGTGTGCAGGCAATGAAGGTCAAGGCATCGGTTAAACGCATTTGCAGCAAGTGCCGCATCATCCGCCGGAAGCGGATCGTACGGGTGATCTGCACGAACCCAAGGCACAAGCAGCGGCAGGGCTGAGGCCCGCAGTCGCCTGTTCAGGAGGACAGCAGTGGCGCGAATCGCCGGTATAGATCTCCCCAAGGAGAAGCGCATCGAGGTCGCCCTGACCTACATCTTCGGTATCGGGCATACCTCGGCGCGGGACATCGTCGCCCGGGCTGGAGTAGATCCCAGCACCCGGACGCACCAGCTCACGGAAACCGAGGTGGTGGGCATTCGCGAGATTATCGATCGGGAGTTCAAGGTCGAGGGCGATCTCCGGCGCGAAGTGGCCGCCAACATCAAGAGGCTCATGGATCTAGGCGCCTATCGGGGCCTTCGGCATCGGCGGGGACTGCCCGTCCGGGGCCAGCGTACCCACACGAATGCCCGCACACGCAAGGGTCCGCCCAAGACGGTCGCGGGCAGGAAGAAGGCGCCCGCCAAGAAGTAGCCCGTCTCCATTCGGGACGGAACTCCTCAGAGCTGACCGGCGTGCGCCGGCGGGACATAGAGAGGAACGATGGCAAAGGTCGGTGGAAAGAAAGTCATACGAAAGAAGAAGGTCAAGAAGAATATTCTGACCGGTGTGGCGCATGTGCGCTCGACCTTCAACAACACGATCATCACCGTCACGGACCCCACCGGGAATGCGATTGCCTCGTCGAGCTCAGGCAGCGTGGGCTTCAAGGGGTCTCGCAAGAGCACGCCCTTCGCCGCCCAGATGGCCGCCTCGGACGTGGCCCGCAAGGCCATGGAGCACGGCGTAAGGAACTTGAACGTTTTCATCAAGGGGCCCGGAGCAGGTCGCGAGGCCGCTGTCCGGGCGCTTGCTGCCGCGGGACTCAAGATCTCGCTCATCCGGGACGTCACGCCGATTCCGCACAACGGCTGCCGCCCGCCGAAGCGTCGGCGCGTCTAAGGCAGGCAGGGAGGACTTTTGGCTCGTTACACGGGTTCAGTTTGCAGGCTTTGCCGGCGGGAAGGAATGAAGCTCTTCCTCAAGGCGGAGCGCTGCTACACCGATCGCTGCGCGATCGAGCGCCGCGCTTATCCCCCCGGACAGCACGGCCAGGGACGAACGAAGTTTTCTGAGTACGGGACCCAGCTCCGGGAGAAGCAGAAGGTCCGCCGGATGTACGGGGTACTCGAGAAGCAATTCGAGGAGTATTTCAATCACGCCGATCGCATGAAGGGCATCACCGGCGAGAACCTGTTGATGCTGCTTGAGCGGCGGCTGGACAACGCGGTCTACCGGTCCGGGTTCTCCGGATCGCGGAGCGAGGGGCGGCAGTTTGTCCGGCACGGGCACGTCCTGATAAACGGGCGGAAGTGCACAATCCCGTCCAGAATGCTGAAAGTTGGCGACGTCATCTCTGTGCGTGAAAAGAGCAGGAAGATCGGCCGGCTGGCGGCCTCGCTCGAAGCCGTCGAACGGCGCGGCGTCCCCTCCTGGCTGGAGCTGGAGAAGGATCAGGCGCGCGCTACGGTCAAATCGCTGCCTGGCCGGGAGGAACTCACTCTCCCCATCCAGGAGCAGTTGATCGTCGAGCTCTACTCTCGCTAGCGGCCAGGGGCTTTCCCCGAAGCAGTACAAGGAGAAGGGCATGATTGAACGGAACTGGCGGGATCTCATCCGCCCGAAGAAGCTCGAGATTGAAGACGGTAAGATTACGGACACTTACGGCAAGTTCACCTGCGAGCCGCTCGAGCGCGGCTTCGGGCTCACGCTGGGCAACTCACTGCGGCGCGCCCTGCTTTCGTCTCTGCAGGGAGCGGCGATCGCCTCCGCAAGAATCAAGGGGGTCCTCCACGAATTTTCAACCGTCCCGGGCGTGAAGGAAGAAGTCACCGACATCGTGCTCAACCTGAAGAGCACACTCATCAAGATGCACGTTGAAGGCCCCAAGAGCGTCTGGATCCGGAAAAAGGGCCCCTGCGAAGTGAAAGCTGGTGACATCGAAACGGACGGCACGGTCGAAGTCCTGAACCCCGACCTGCACCTTGCCACGCTCGGCGAGGACGCCGAACTCGAAGTCGAGCTTACCATCAAGTCCGGCCGGGGCTACGTGGTGGCCGAGCAGAACAAGGATGAAGATCACACGATCGGCGATATTCCGATCGACGCCATTTTCTCCCCCGTCAGGAAGGTGAACTACAACGTCACCAACGCTCGCGTGGGCCAGCGGACGGACTACGACAAACTGACGCTGGAAGTGTGGACCGATGGCAGCGTGCGCCCGGACGACGCGGTGGCCTATGCCGCGAAGATCCTCAAAGGGCAACTCACCATCTTCATCAACTTCGAGGAGATGGCCGACGAAGAAGAGCCGGTCGAGGAGGAAGAGGGGGAAAAGCTCAACGAGAATCTCTTCCGATCCGTCGACGAGCTCGAGCTGTCGGTCCGGTCTGCGAACTGCCTCCAGAACGCGAACATAAAGTTCATCGGTGAGCTGGTTCAGCGGAGCGAGGCCGAGATGCTCAAGACCAAGAACTTCGGCAGGAAGTCCCTCAACGAGATCAAGGATATCCTGGCTGGAATGGGACTTTCTCTGGGAATGAAGCTCGACAGCTTCCCCGCGCGGAAGGACATCGAGAAATTGAAGGAAAAGGAAGAGTAAGATGCGAAACTCCCGGGGCCCCAGGAAGCTCGGCCGAACCAGCTCGCACCGCAAGGCCATGCTCCGCAATCTCGTCACCTCAGTGCTCGAGCACGAGCGCGTGACCACGACGGACGCGAGGGCGAAGGAGGTGCGCCCGCTGGCCGAGCGCGTGATCACATACGGGAAGCGGGGAGATCTGCACGCCCGCCGGATGGCGCTCCGGATGGTCCGATCCCAGACGGTCGTTCGGAAGGTATTCGACAGCGTGGCCAAGCGCTTCGCCGATCGGCAGGGCGGTTACACGCGAATCATCAAACTCGGACGGCGCCAGGGCGATGGGGCGCCGCTCTCGATTATCGAACTCCTGCCGGACGAGACGTCGCGCAAGGAAGCCGCCGCAGCTTCCAAGAAGGGGCAGAAGAAGGCCGAGAAGAAGGCGGACAAGAAAACTGAGAAGAAAGCCGGATCGGCGAAGGTGAAAGCGGCCAAGCCGGGTGGGGCGAAGCCGACGCAGACGCAGAAGCCCGGGGCCTCCGTGTCCAAGAAGAAAGCCGGCGGGGGGCAGAAGAAGGGAAGGTCAGGACAGGCCTGAGCAGCCCGGCAAGAATCGATCGCGAGCGCGCCCCTGGGCGCGCTTTTTTTTCATCTCGTTGCCCCCCCTGGCGTATGCGGAAGCCGGCTGCGCGCGTTGACACCCTGCACCCCCTTTGCTATCTGAAAACGAGGATCTGCGGCGTAGGCGTCTGATTCCAGGCACTTGCAGCCGATCCGGAAGCAGGGCCAAGATCAGGGGGCAGCGGGTGCCGGCATCTCACACGAAAGCCGATAAAGGGCTTCTTCGCATCAGCGAGCTCTCGGCGCTGACTGACGTGCCCGCCCCCTCGATCAAGTTCTACATCAAGGAAGGTCTCCTCCCTCCGCCTCTCAAGACCAGCCGCAACATGGCCTACTACGACGAGTCATTCGTCGACAGGATTCGTTTCATCAAGGAACTCCAGACCCAGCATTTCCTCCCGCTTCGAGTCATTCGGGAGATTCTTTCCGGATCGGACGGCAATGGCAGGCTGGCGGAGGCGCAGGTGCTGCTCGAGCTGAAGGGATCCTTTCTGGGAAGGCCTGTTGGCGAACGCAGCCAGCCGCTTGCCGAGCCCGAGGTGATCACCCAGTTCAACACCTATGAACTGGAACTGGAGAAGCTGCGGGGAATGGGCATTCTCAATCCTTCGGAAACCGGTGGCCAGAGGGTGTACGACGGAGACGATCTCGATTTCCTGGCGGCCCTCGAAAACAATCGCCGGCTTGGTTTCAGGAGTGAGATCGGCTTTCAGGTGGATGATCTCGCGATCTATCTGAGGTTCCTGGAAGACCTTGCCAGGGAAGAGGTAAAGCTTCTCATATCGCGCACCGCCTCGAAGCTGTCGAGCGAGGAGATCAAGCAGCTGGCGGAGAGGGGGATCCGCGAGTTCGGCCCCCTCCTCATGGTTCTCCGGCGGAAGATGATCCTCAAAGTGCTGTCGGGCCTCCGGCCGGGCAGCTCGGAGAGTCCCCGGCAGGGAAGCAACGGCTCCCGGAAACGCCGAAAGCGAAACGGCCGCTCCTCCGGCGTGCCCGGGGCAGCTGCAGCCAAGACATCGGGCGGCGACGAGGAGAAGCCGGGCGCCGGGAGCCGCGGTCTTTCCTGAGAATGTGGCATCCGCCGACGTGATTTTCGCCTACCCCCGCTTTTTTCGCGGGCAAGGCGGCTTTCCCCCTTTCAGCATGACCCATCTCGGCGCGCAAGCGCGGCGCCAGTCACGGGCCCGACCGGGGATCCGGGAGAGGTCTGAATTGCCCACCTCCGAAAAGAATCCGCGCGTTACGGAGGATCGGGCCGGGGCGCCGGCCCGCCGGAACGCTTTTGAATCCGCCATCCAGGCTTACGATCACGGCGACTGGCGGTCGGCGCGTCGACTCCTCAGGGAGGCGGTCGAGGACGACCCGCGGAAGCAGAATCGGGTCCGGGCCGCCGAGATCCTCGGGGCTCTCTCGTTTGATCGTTTCTCGCTCGGCCTGGCGGCCGTGCTCGCGGCGCTGCTGGCCGGGGTGTTCATTCTGGCGGCGAACTGACCCGGGATCCTCGGAGCGCGTGCCTTGCCGGACGTGGCTCGGGTCAATGAAAGGAGGCAGGCGGATGCCGGCGCAAAAGCCCGGGGGTAGCGCTTCGGACGTGCGATTGGCGCTCGGCATCGGCCTGGCGCTCGTGGTGGGCATGGTCGCCCTGGGTTGGCTGACGCAACGGGACCGGGGCGCATCGCCGCTGGCTGGCAGGCCCGCACCCGACTTCCGCGCGACGCTCATCGGCGGAGAGGAGATCCGGCTTTCCGACTATCAGGGCAAGGTGGTGCTCCTGAACATCTGGGCCACCTGGTGCAAGCCCTGCGAGGAGGAGGCGCCGAGCCTGGAACGCCTCTATCAGCTAATCAAGGCCGGGCCCGGCGGAGCCGACTTCGAGATCCTCGCCGTGAGCATCGACGCGCGGAGCCGCGACGCGGTGCTGCCCTTCCGGAACAAGTTCTCGCTCACTTTTCCGATTCTCTTCGATCCCGACGGCCGCGTGTCCCGCATGTACCAGACAACCGGAGTGCCCGAGTCCTTCGTGGTCGATCGGGACGGGATCATCCGCGAGAAGGTCATCGGCCCCCGGACCTGGGACAGCGATGAGATGGTGAAATGGTTCGGGGAACTGGTTCTCGGGCGCGAGGCCACGAAGGATCTTTCGTGAGCGAGGCCGATCGGGAGGCTCGGGGGCCCCGGCGATCCCTGCCGGCGACCGTCCTGTTCATGGCTCTGCTGCTCGGGTTGCTCGTCTGGCGAATGGGGGTGCTCGGACCTCCTGAAGTGTCGCCGCCCGAGGACCTCATGGTTCCTGTCCCGGTGGTCTCGAGTACCAGGGCGCCACGGGAGGGGTACCTCTCGCCGCCTTTCGACGCGCGAACGCTCAAGGGCCGGCGTGTAGAGCTGGAGGAGTTGCGCGGCAGTCCTGTCTTCATGAACTTCTGGGCGCCCTGGTGTGGTCCCTGCCGAGCGGAAATGGAGGCGATCGGCCGTCTGGCCGACGAATCGCCCGGTGATGTTCATGTCCTTGCGATCGCCGTCGACTCCCGGGAGGAGGACGTCCAGCGGTTCGTCCAGAAGAACGGGGTATCTTTTCCGGTCATTTACGACGACGACGGCAGCCTGGGCGCCAGATTCGAGATTGCCGGGCTACCCACCACGATCATCCTCGACCCCCGGGGCTTCGTCGTGAAGCGCATCGTCGGGGCCAGGGCCTGGGACCACCCGGATTTCAGCGCCTGGGTGGCCAAACTCGCATCCACGGATGGGGGATGAGCCCTTGGATTCGATGGCAAGGGATGATAAAATCTCCCGGTCATCTATCCCCCCCTCTTTAGGCCCCCCTGTTTGGCCCCCCGGTTTGGTGTTTCGTCCCGCCCGGACGCTCGAGGAGGATATATGGCTCGCACGGCAAGGCGCCGGAGCACACGCCCCCTCGCCCGCGACTCTTCCCGCTCTCGCCGTCGCTGGCCATGGCTCGTTCTGATCTTTGTCGTGCTCACGCTGGCGGCGGCTTCCAACGGCGATCAAGGACTCATCCGGCTTTTTGAACTTCGGGCGGACTACACGCGGGTCCTCAGGCAGAATGACGAGCTGGAAGGCGACAACGCCAGGCTTGAAACGGAAGTCAGGCAGCTCAGGGAAAACAGCTCGGCGATCGAGAAGATCGCCCGGGAAGAGCTGGGAATGCTGAAAGCCGACGAGATCGTTTACCAGGTCAGTCCCTGATTGTTCCCGCTCGGGGATCGGCGTCTCGGCCCGGTTTGACCCCCCGGGTGACCCCTTGGGTAAACCCCTTGGGTTAACATGGATAACCGCCCGCGGCCGTGGCTGAAGGGCTCAGAAGACCCCCTGCCGGGCCCGCCCCGCCGGGGGTTTCTATTGACGCTGGAAGGCCCTCTCCCTAGAATGTGGCCTCGCTGGAGGAACGCTGTTTGAGGCCGAAATTAAAGGAGTTTCTCGCTGAGGCAGTTCATGGCTGCGTCCGAAAAGGCCTGCTCCCCGAGGAGGAGCTTCCCGACTGGCAGCTCGAGCCTCCCAAGACGCGCGAGCACGGTGACTACGCGAGTAACCTCGCGCTTCTTCTCGCCCCCCGTCTAAAGAAGAATCCTCGCGAGGCCGCCCAGCTCCTCCTCTCCAATCTCCCGCCCCGGCCCGATCTTGTGGACCGGATGGAGATAGCCGGGCCCGGGTTCATCAATCTCTTCGTTTCGGATGCCCTCAGGCGGGAGGCTCTCGGCGAAATGCTCGAACGGCGGGCCTCCTTCGGGTGTTCGGCGCGGGGTGAGGGGAGGCAGGTAGAAGTCGAATTCGTCAGCGCCAACCCTACGGGGCCGCTCACGATTGGGCATGGCCGGCAAGCGGTGCTTGGCGACGCCATCGCCCGCCTGCTGGAGGCGACCGGCCACAAGGTCACGCGGGAGTACTACTACAACGACGCTGGCCGCCAGATGAAGCTCCTTGCCGCCTCGACCCGCGCCCGGTACCTCGAAGCCCTTGGCAAGCCCTCGGAGTTTCCCGAGGAGGGCTATCAGGGCGAGTACATCGCCGAGATCGCAAATCGAATCGTAGAGCAGCAGGGCGATGCCTGGGCGGGCGAGGATCCGGAACGGTTCAAGGTATTCGCCGAGGAAGCCATCTTCGCCGGGATCAGGGAAACGCTCGACAGGCTCGGAATCATTTTCGACGTGTACTTCAACGAGACGAGCCTCTACGAGGACGGATCGGTGCAAACCATCATCGACACGCTGCGAAGCAAGGGATGCACCTACGAGAAGGATGGGGCGCTCTGGTTCCGCGGCACCGATTTCGATCTCGACAAGGACCGGGTGATCGTGAAGTCGACGGGGGAGCCCACGTACCGCCTTCCGGACATGGCCTACCATGTCAACAAGCTGAGGCGCGGCTTCGACATGGTCGTGGACATCTTCGGCGCCGATCACGAATCGACATACCGCGACGTTCTGGCGGGCTTGCGTGCCCTCGGTGAGGACACTTCCCGGATCCGCGTCCTGATTCATCAGTTCGTAACGCTGCTGAAGGACGGACAGCCTGTAAGGATGGGAAAGCGCACGGCCAATTTTGTAACGCTGGACGAGCTGATCGAAGAGGTGGGGGTCGATGCCGTCCGTTTCTTTTTCCTGCAGCGGCGGCATGACGCCCATCTCGATTTTGATCTCGACCTCGCGAAGAAGGAATCGGATGAGAACCCCGTCTACTACGTCCAGTACGCCTATGCGCGAATCGCGAGCGTGTTGCGCGAAGCTGAAGCAGGGGGGGTGGCGGTGCCGTCGAGCCTCGACGAATGCCACGCGGAGCGGCTTGTCGAGGAGGACGAGAAAGCGCTTATCCATCTTCTTGTGGAATATCCGGAGCTCGTCGATCGCGCGGCGACCGCGATCGAACCGCATCGTGTCGTCTTCTACCTGCTGGATGTTGCCCGGTCGTTCCATGGCTACTACAACCGGTGCCGGATTCTTTCGGATGATGCCGAAACGACAGCAGCCAGACTCGGCCTGGTTCAGGCGGTGCAGAGTGTGATCGCTTCTGGTCTATCGATGCTTGGCGTGAGGGCCCCGGAGCGCATGTGAAAGCGGCGCCGCTGGAGCCCCGCCGAGGGCGGCCGACCACCTAGGAGATCTTCATGGAACGAGATCGGGAGCGGGACAAGCGTTCGGGCGGCTGGGTGGGCGACGAATGGCCCAACAGTGACTGGGAGCGTGGAGAGCCCCGCCCTCGGGAGAACCAGCCCCGGATGGAGGATAGCGATGTGAGAGGCCGGGGGAGATACCAGTCGGGAGTCGAAATGGAGGACCATCTCCCCCACGTGGAGGATGATCCGCTCTACGACACGCGGCCAGGCGAACGTGGATCACGCGAGCCTCGGGGCCCGTCCCACGGACGGCAAACGGAACGGTTCACCGGGCGGCGGGCGAGGATGGGCCTCACCTGGGGTCAGAAGCTGATGATCTGGCTGGGCCTGGCTGTTGCGTCCGGGGTGAGCTTCGGTGCGGGCCTGGTGGTGGGTGCCAGCGGCGGGCTGGACATCCCCGCGCTGCCGTTCCTGAAGTCGGATGCCGGGGATCTTGCGGATCCGGACTCGCTCGAAGCCATGGGGCCGGCGCCGGACGCGGAAGGCATGATCGAGTTCGGCGAGCGCGGCACGGTGCCCGCCCGCGTGGAGGTGCCCGCGCCTCAGGCGGCCGAACCCGTGGCCGATAAGAAACCTGCTGCGGCGCCGGTGAAGAAGGCGCTGGTCGCGGCGGTCGCGCCGAAGGCCAAGCCCGAAGCTGAGGCGGCGAAACCGGAGCCGGCGGCGGGGACAGCGGACGCAAAGCCCGCTGCTTCAGAGGGCCAGGCGAAAGCCGAGGCAGAAGTTCCGGCCGACGACCCCTCGGCCGAGATGACCTTTTACGAGACGGCGACGGGCCGCCGGGCGGCTCCAGGGCTGACCGAGACGGACGAGGAAGCGCCGGCCGAAACCGAGAGCGCGGAAGCCGAACCCGTTGAAGTCGAGGCGCCAGCCGCACGGGCGGAAGCCGACGGGTCGGCCGCACCCGTGGGGGCGGATCTCCTCGCCAGACGGCGCGCCGAGGCAGCCGACGGGACGTCGCCGGCGTCTGAATCGAATGCAACGCCCAGCGGCGCCGCTCTTCTCGCGAGACGCCAGGGAAGCGTGAGTCCTGCGGCGCCCCAGGGAGAGACCTACACGGTGCAGGTCTCGACCCTCTCGGATCAGAGCGAGGCCCAGAGCCTCGCCGACCGGTTGAGCACAAAGGGATACAGCGTGCGCGTCGTTCCCCTCTCGCGTGCCGGCATGGTGACGCTTTACAGGGTGCGCGTGGGGCAGTATCCCAGCGAGGCGGCCGCACGGACCGATCTCGATCGACTCAAGAACGAGCCGGGGGCCCACCCCTACATCCGGATGGAGTAGAAGTGAAGGGACTCATTCTAAGCGGTGGAAAGGGGACGCGTCTGCGGCCCATCACCTACACGTCCGCGAAGCAGCTCGTGCCGGTCGCCAACAAGCCCATCCTCTTTTATGGGATCGAGGCGATGCGCGATGCGGGGATTCGCGAGATAGGGATTGTTGTCGGGGATACCGGCGACGAGATCCGCAGCGCCGTGGGGCAGGGTGATCGATGGGGCGTGTCGATTGACTACATCCAGCAATCGGCGCCCCTGGGGCTTGCCCACGCGGTTCTTGAATCCGAGGAGTTCCTGCGTGGCACGCCCTTCGTCATGTATCTCGGCGACAATCTGATCCAGGGGGGCATTCGCAATCTCACGGAAGAGTTCCAGCGAAGCCGACCCGATTCAATGATCCTCCTGACGCCGGTGCAGGATCCCACGCAGTTCGGGGTCGCCGAGCTTTCAGGAGAAAGAGTGGTGCGGCTGGAGGAGAAGCCCGCCCGCCCGCGCTCGAACCTGGCCCTCGTCGGCGTGTACATGTTTAACGACAGCATTTTCGAGGCGGCTCGGGCCATCAGCCCCTCCGCGCGCGGGGAGCTGGAGATCACCGACGCCATCCAGTGGCTGATCGATCGGGGGCTGCGGGTTGACAGTCATATCGTGCAGGGATGGTGGAAGGACACCGGCAAGCTCGAGGACATGCTCGAGGCGAACCGCCTGATACTGGATCTGCTCGATACGAGAATTGATGGAAAGGTCGACGAGGCTTCGAAGGTCGATTTCAAGGTGGTCATCGAGGAGGGGGCCGAGGTCGTCGAGAGCACTATTCGCGGTCCGGCCATCATCGGACGCGGCACGCGTCTGGAACACAGCTACATCGGCCCCTTTACCTCCATCGGGGACAATTGCCGGGTAAAGAACAGCGAGATCGAGCACAGCATCGTTCTCGAGAATTCGTCCATCCTCGACATCGCGCACCGGATAGAGGACAGCCTGATCGGGCGAAATGTCGAGCTCTCACGTTCGCCACTCCGACCCGTGGCTTACCGATTCATGCTGGGTGACAACTCGAAGGTCGGAATACTCTAGAGGAGATCAAGGTGATCGAAGGCGTCAAGGCGAAAAAGCTTATAGACGGCGCAAAAGTCAAGCGCCTCCGCGTGATTCCCGACGAGCGGGGCCGGCTCACCGAGATGCTCAGGAACGACGACAAGGACTTTTATCTGAAATTCGGCCAGCTCTACATGACCACCGGCTATCCTGGTGTGGTCAAGGGGTGGCACTTCCACAAGAAGCAGATCGACAACTTCATCGCCGTACGGGGCATGATGAAAGTCGTGTTGTACGATGGGCGTGAGCATTCGCCAACCCATGGGGAAGTGAACGAATTCTTCATGGGCGAGCAGAACATGCTGCTCGTTCAGATCCCGACCTTTGTCCTTCACGGCTTCAAGACGATTTCGGAGACAGAGGCGATCCTGGTCAACATCCCGACCGAGGTTTACGACTACAGCGATCCGGACGAGTTCAGGGTCCACCCCCACGACAACGACATTCCCTATGACTGGACGCGAAAGGACGGGTAGCGTCCCGCACATCTCGTTTTCTCCCGATCCAGGCGAGGCCAATACCAACCTCGGCGGGCGGGGCGGCTCCGGCGAAATGCCGGCGTATCGCTCGCGGCCGGGGAATTTCGACAGGAGCAGGCTTGAAGATCCTAGTGACGGGCGGCGCCGGGTTCATCGGCTCGAATTTCATCCGTTTCATGCTCGGCGAGCATCCCGGGGCCTTCGTGACGAATGTCGATTCGCTCACCTACGCGGGCAATCTCGAGAATCTTGCCTCGATTGAGAAGGACCCCCGGTATCGCTTCGTGAAGGCCGACATAGCGGACCCCGACGCGATGGACGGGCTGCTTTCGGAAGGCTTCGACACGCTTGTGAACTTCGCCGCGGAGAGCCACGTCGATCGCAGCATCGAGTCGGCCCGGGAGTTCATTCGCACCAACATCACCGGAACGCAGACCCTTCTCGATTCGGCCCGGGCCAGAAGCGTCGGGCTCTTTGTCCAGATCTCGACGGACGAGGTATATGGAAGTCTCCCCCCCGGGGAGGCGTTCCGGGAAGACACGGCTCTCCACCCAAATTCCCCTTACGCGGCCAGCAAGACCGCCGCCGACCTCCTCGTTCTGGCGGCCGTGCACACCCATGGGCTGAACGCCTTCGTCACGAGATGCTCGAACAACTACGGCCCATACCAGTTTCCCGAGAAGCTCATCCCTCTCTTCATCTCCAACGCGCTCGAGGGAAAGGAGCTCCCCGTGTACGGCGACGGGCTGCAGGTGCGAGATTGGCTCCACGTCGACGACCACAGCCGGGCGATCGATCTGCTCATTCGCGAGGGGCGGAAAGGCGAGGTGTACAACATAGGCACCTGGCAGACGGGTGCCGCCGATCGCACCAATATCGAGATTGCGAAGCTGCTGCTGCGCTGCCTTGATCGACCCGAGTCGCTTCTGCGATACGTCACCGACAGACCGGGACATGATCGGCGATACGCGATGGACTACTCGAAGATCGCCCGCGAGTTCGGCTGGAAACCCCTGATATCTCTGGAGGACGGGCTCCGATCCACCGTCCGCTGGTACGTCGAGAACCGGTCTTGGTGGGAGAAGGTGAAGAGCGGCGAGTACCAGGAGTACTACCGCCGGCATTACGGGAGCCGGTTGTGAGGCTCCTGATCACGGGCGCCGGAGGAATGCTTGGACAGGAAATGCAGCGCGCGGCGCGCCGGGTGACCGCCGGTGTCGACTGGCGGGTGGCAGCGTTCATGCGGGAGGACCTCGACGTCGCGAGCCAGGAATCTATTTTTTCGGCGATCGCGATGGTTTCGCCGCAGGTCATCGTGAACTGCGCCGCCTACACGAACGTCGACGGTTGCGAGTCTGAAGCCGAGACTGCGTATCGCATGAACGGAGAGGTGCCAGGAGTTCTGGCGAAAGCCGCCCGGGAGACGGGCGCGCTCCTGGTCCACTACAGCACGGATTACGTATTCGACGGTCGTGCATCCACGCCTTACAAGGAGGACCACCCCGTCGCTCCGCTCTCGGTCTATGGCAGGAGCAAGCTCGCGGGAGAAGACGCGATTCGCTCGGGGGACGCGCGCCACCTGATTCTCCGCACGCAGTGGCTCTACGGCCGCCATGGGCGAAATTTCGTCGACACGATTCTGGAGAAGGCGGCTGCGGGCGAACAGCTGAAGGTGGTGAACGATCAGTTTGGCGCTCCGACGTGGGCGAGGGATCTCGCTGTCGCCACTCTGGAAGCCGTCGCGCTCAAGCTCACCGGAACCTTTCACGCGGTGAACGCCGGACGTTGCACCTGGTACGATGTGGCCCTCCGGGCGGTCACCCTGGCGGGCATGGATCCTTCCCTGGTTACGCCGACCACCACCGCGGAGTACCCGCGGCCGGCGCAGCGTCCGGCCTGGGGAGTCCTGGATCTCTCCAAGCTGGCCGAAGCGGGTGTGACGTTTCGACCCTGGGATGAGGCGCTGGAGGAGTACGTCACCCGTGAGCGGGTCGCATCCCTCGATGCGGCCGCGGGGGCGGAGGCGGGGGATAAGCAAAAATGAACATCGCAGTGATAGGCACCGGTTACGTCGGGCTCGTGGCGGGGACCTGCTTTGCGGAGAGCGGCAATGACGTGATCTGCGTCGACGTCGATGAGCAGAAGATCGACATCCTCAAGACCGGCGTTCCAACGATTTATGAGCCGGGTCTGCGGGATCTTCTCGAGAGAAACATCGAGGAAGGGCGGCTTCGTTTCACAACGGATCTCGACAGCGCTGTCCGCGCTTCTCTCGTCATATTCATCGCCGTGGGAACCCCCGAAGGGGAGGACGGCTCAGCGGACCTGACCCACGTACTCGGAGTGGCCCGGAATATCGCGCGCTGCACCGACGACTACAAGGTCATCGTGACGAAGAGCACCGTTCCCGTGGGGACCGGTGACCGGGTGCGCCAGGAGATTGCGGCCGTCTCTGACACCGAGGTCGACGTTGTGTCCAACCCTGAATTCCTGAAGGAAGGGGCGGCAGTTGACGACTTCATGAAGCCCGACCGCGTGGTGATCGGGACTGAGAGCGACCGCGCCCGGGAAATCATGGTGGAGCTATACAGCCCCTTTGTGCGCACCGGCAATCCGATCATAACCATGGGGCTCCGGAGCGCGGAGATGACGAAGTACGCGGCGAACGCGCTGCTTGCCACCAAGATCAGCTTCATGAACGAAATCGCCAATCTCTGCGAACTCCTGGGAGTGGACGTCAACGAGGTCCGCGTCGGTATCGGATCGGATCACCGTATCGGAACCCAGTTCCTCTTCCCCGGTGTCGGATTCGGAGGTTCCTGCTTTCCCAAGGATCTTCGTGCTCTCCTCAAAATGGGCCACGAGGCGGGTCGCCCGCTCCAGGTCGTGGAAGCGTCCGAGCGGGTCAACAATGCCCAGAAGGAAATCCTCTACGAGAAGATCCGTGATTACTTCGGAGGAAAGCTTTCGGGGTTGAAAATCGCCGTCTGGGGCCTCGCATTCAAGCCCCGGACCGACGACATGCGAGAAGCCTCGTCGGTCACCATCATCGATAAGCTGCTGGACGACGGGGCGCGCGTCGTCGCATACGATCCAGAAGCGATGGAGCGGGCGCGATCGCGATTTGGGGATCGCATCCAGTACGCCGCGAACGCCTATGTGGCTTTGGAGAAGGCCGATGCGCTTGCGGTAGTTACGGAATGGAACGAATTCAGACGTCCGAATTTTGCGAAAATGCGCGAACTCCTGTCGCGACCGATAATCTTCGATGGGCGGAACATCTATACGCCTGCGGAGATCCGCAAGCACGGGTTCACTTACGTGTCCATCGGGGCGCCGATCGTCGAGGGGTAGAGGAGAGCTAGCGTGCCCAGGGCGTTGATTACGGGCGGGGCCGGATTCATCGGATCCCATCTTTGCGGTCTTTTCCTCGACCGCGGGTGGGAAGTCATGGCCATGGACAACCTTCTGACCGGACGCCTGGACAACATCGCCCCGTTTTTTCCAAACGAGCGCTTCACGTTCATCAAGCACAACGTGACGAATTACATTCATATCGAAGGGGATCTCGACGCGATCCTGCACTTCGCGTCGCCCGCGAGTCCCATCGACTATCTGGAGCTTCCGATCCAGACCCTGAAGGTGGGCTCTCTCGGTACTCACAACGCCCTCGGTCTGGCCCTCGCGAAAAAGGCGCGCCTCCTGCTGGCCTCGACCTCGGAGGTTTACGGTGATCCGCTCGTCCACCCGCAACGAGAGGACTACTGGGGCAACGTGAACCCGATCGGCCCTCGCGGCGTGTACGACGAGGCGAAGCGCTTCGCCGAAGCGTTGACGATGGCCTACCATCGCACGCACGGCGTCGACACCCGGATAGTTCGGATCTTCAATACCTACGGTCCGCGAATGCGGATACACGACGGGCGTGTGATACCCAGCTTCTTCGGGCAGGCTATCAGGGGCGAACCCCTGACGGTCTACGGAACCGGCGATCAGACGCGGAGCTTCTGCTACGTCGATGACATGATCGAGGGCATCTACCAGCTGCTTCAGTCGGACTACCATGATCCGGTGAACCTCGGGAACCCTCAGGAGTTTTCCATCCTGGAGATCGCCGAGAAGGTAAAGTCCGTCGCGGAGTCGGCCGTCACGATTGCGTACAAGCCGCTTCCCGTCGACGATCCGAAGGTGCGACAGCCGGATATCTCGCTCGCCCAGAAGATTCTGGGCTGGACTCCGAAGGTTGATATCGACGAAGGTCTGCGGCGAACGCGCGCCTATTTCGTGGAGCAGATCGCCCATGAGCGCGCGGCAGCCGCCAATGATCCCGGCAAGAAGGGCGGCGAACAGGGTTGAAGCGATGATCGAACCACGCAGGAATGAGATCAGAAACTTCTCGATCATCGCCCACGTTGATCACGGGAAATCCACGCTCGCCGATCGCATCCTCGAGCTTACCGGCGCGCTCACCGCCCGGGAAATGAGCGCGCAGGTGCTGGATCAGATGGATCTCGAACGAGAGCGCGGGATCACCATCAAGGCGCAAACGGTGCGCCTTTTCTACCGCGCCCTCAACGGCCGCACCTACACCCTTCACCTGATCGACACGCCGGGCCACGTGGACTTCTCCTACGAAGTGAGCCGGAGCCTCGCTGCCTGCGAGGGGGCTCTGCTCGTCGTCGACGCCTCCCAGGGGGTGGAAGCCCAGACGCTTGCGAACGTCTACAAGGCCCTCGACGCGAACCTCGAGGTGGTTCCCGTCCTGAACAAGATCGACCTGCCGGGCGCGGACCCGGAAGGGACGCGGGCGGAGATCGAGGAGGTGATCGGCCTGGATGCGCATGATGCCCTGGCCATCAGCGCCAAGGAGGGGCTCGGCGTGCGGGAGGTCCTGGAACGCCTGATTCAGAAGATCCCTCCGCCATCGGGCGACGAGAATGCGCCCCTGAAGGCGCTGGTGTTCGACTCCTGGTTCGACGTCTATCAGGGGGCGGTGGTTCTCGTCAGGGTTTTCGAGGGAACCATCCGGAAGGGCATGAAGATCCACCTTATGTCCAGCGGCCGGGACCTTGAAGTGCTGAGGCTCGGCGTCCTGACGCCGAAGCCGCTTGAGCTGGAGGCGCTGTACGCGGGAGAGGTCGGCATCGTGGTGGCAGGCATCAAGGACATCCGAATGGCGCGCATTGGTGACACCATCACTGAGACCGATCGCCTCACCGATAGCCCCTTTCCCGGCTTCAAGGTGGTTCAGCCGATGGTATTCAGTGGACTGTACCCCATCGATCCGAACGATCACGGGGGACTGCGCGACGCCCTGGAAAAGCTCAGCCTGAACGACTCCAGCTTCTCCTTCGAACCCGAATCATCGACCGCCCTCGGCTTCGGCTTCCGCTGCGGTTTCCTGGGCCTCCTGCACATGGAGATCATCCAGGAGCGCCTGGAACGGGAGTACAGCCTCGATCTCATCACGACGGCGCCAACGGTGCCCTACCACGTCGTGACGACCGCGGGCGAGACGCTGAAGATAGAAAACCCGGCGCTCCTTCCCGAAACAGGCTCGATCGACCGCGTCGAGGAGCCCGTCATCGAGGTCACGATTCACGTTCCGAAGGAGCACATCGGCGCCGTGCTGAGCCTCTGCGAGGACAAGCGCGGAACCCAGAAGTCGCTTCAGGTGCATGGCAAACACCACGCTATCGTCGTCTATGAGATACCGCTGAACGAGGTGGTCCTCGACTTCCATGACCGCCTCAAGTCGTGCACGCGCGGGTTCGGCTCGATGGACTACGTCTTTCATAGCTACGTCGAATCAAAGCTCGTGAAGCTCGACATACTGATAAACGGCGAACCGGTCGACGCGCTTTCCCTGATCGTTCACCACGACAGGGCCTACCAGCGGGGCCGCGATCTCTGCCTCAAGATGAAGGGGTTCATTCCCCGGCAAATGTTCGAAGTGGCGATCCAGGCCGCGATTGGCAGCAAGATCATCGCCAGGGAGACCGTGAAGGCGCTTCGAAAGAACGTCACGGCCAAGTGTTACGGGGGAGACATTACCCGGAAGCGCAAACTGCTGGAGAAGCAGAAGGAAGGCAAGAAGAGGATGAAGCGCGTTGGCCGGGTCGAGATACCCCAGGAAGCCTTCCTGGCGATCCTCAAGGTGAAGGACTGATGGGCAAGGCCCGCCCGGCGGCCGCCGGCCTCAGTGAAGCCCAACGTGGCACCTTCATGGAAGTGCTCGAGGCGGTGGTCATCGCGCTGGTCCTGGCCTTCGCCATTCGCACCTTCGCGGTGCAGGCGTTTAAGATTCCCTCAGGATCCATGCTTCCGACGCTCCAGGTGGGCGATCACATCCTCGTCAACAAGTTTCTCTTTGGCCTGCGCGTTCCCTTCGTCGACGGCCGGCTTCTCGCCATGAATGTGCCCCACCGGGGCGACATCATCGTCTTCCGGTTCCCCAAGGATCATAAGACGGATTTCATAAAGCGTCTGACGGGTCAGTCGGGGGACGAGGTTGAAATAGTCGGGAGACAGGTGTTCGTGAACGGAAATCCGTGGGAGGAAGATCCGGGGCATTACCAGGGCAACCGCCAGCCCAGCTGGGTCGTGCCCGGGGATGAGGCGCGGTTCGGTCCTATTTACGTTCCCAAGAAAGGCGACGTCCTCCAGCTTGTGAAGGGCAAGCTCATGGTGAACGGTAAAGCATTCCCCATTCCGGAACGCAAGATCATCGACGAGGGCAATTTCCGCGACTACTACGACGTATTCTATGCCGATCTCTTTCCCTCGGGGGTCGGTCCTCGGGCGCACTCCACCAGCGAGCAGGTCGAGGTCGACGAGGATCGATTCTTCATGCTCGGCGACAACCGGGACAATTCACGGGACGGTCGCTTCTGGGGCCTGGTCCGGGACAGCGAAATTCGGGGCAAGGCCTTCGTTATTTACTGGTCCTGGAATCGCGACAATCACCGGGTGCGATGGGCCCGTATCGGGGACGGGGTGGGCTAGGCCTCGCTCGCGCCCGGCACTATTCCGGCGGTTTGGCTGGCCCCGTCCGGAAGTCGTTGACTTCATGTCACGCCTCTGCTAGTTTTCCGCGATGCCTTAGCACCTTTTAAGACCGTCCAGTGAGGCGGACAAAGGGCGAGGGAATGACGACCAGGAATGGCACATGCTGCGGGCGTAGCCCGCGAAACTTCAAGATGAAGCCATTCGGGCGTTGCCTCGAGCCTTCTCGACTGAGAAGGTTTTTTTGTGCCTCATCGCCCCGCCTCCTGCCGACGGTCCCGACAGTCCCGACAGAACGGATTTTGACGACATGAGCGAGCAATCTAGCGACCCGGCGGGTAACGGCGGCCGTGTGATCCTGGACGGCCCGGCCATCGAACGCGCCATCCGGCGCATAGCCCATGAGATCGTCGAGCGGAGCGAGTCGCTTGGCGAGCTGGTGCTGCTGGCGATTCCGGCAGGCGGGGTGCCTCTGGGCAAGCGGCTCCAGGCCTATATCCGGGAGGTGAGCGGGGTAGAGGTCCCGCTGGGGAAGCTCGACATCACGCTCTACCGCGACGACGTGGCGACGGCCGGGGCGAGCTCCAATATGTCCGCCTCCCACATGCCCTTCGACATCACCGACAAGAGGGTCATTCTCGTTGACGACGTGCTGTTCACGGGCCGCACGACGAGGGCCGCCCTCGATGCCGTTGTCGATTTCGGTCGCCCGCGCTCCATCCAGCTTGCAGTCCTGGTCGATCGCGGCCATCGCGAACTTCCGATCAAAGTCGATTTCGTAGGAAAAAACGTTCCCACCGCGCGTCGCGACGACGTCCGCGTGGAATTTTCCCAGGACGGCGGGAACGAGTTCGTGCTCGTCCGGGAAGGGGAGGGCGATCCATGCGCCTCGTGAGCAAGGATCTACTGGGAATCGAGAAGCTGACCCGGGAGGAGATCGAACTCATCCTCGAAACGGCGCAGAAGTTACACGAGATCCATTCACGGGATATCAAGAAGGTCCCGACCCTTCGTGGAAAGACGGTCGTCAACCTGTTCTTCGAAGGCTCCACCCGGACCCGCACCAGCTTCGAGATAGCCGCCAAGCGGCTCTCCGCCGACACGATCAACTTCAGCGCCTCATCCTCGAGCCTCTCCAAGAGCGAGACGCTGATAGACACCGCCCGAAGCATCGGGGCGATGCTTCCCGACGTGATAGTGGTCCGCCACAATCAGGCGGGCACGCCGGAAATGCTCTCGCGAATGGTTAAGTCATCGGTGGTCAACGCGGGCGACGGCGCGCATGAGCACCCCAGCCAGGCGCTCCTCGACCTGCTGACAGTCAAGGAAAAGAAGGGACGCTTCGAGGGCCTCAAGGTTGCCATCGTGGGCGACATCGCGGCCAGTCGCGTTGCGCGCTCGAACATCTACGGCTTCACCAAGATGGGAGCGGAGGTGCGCGTGGCCGGCCCGCCAACGATGCTTCCTCCCCACATCGAACAGCTCGGGTGCAAGGCCTATACGAACGTCCGCGAGGCGGTGGTGGACGCTGACGTGATCATGATGCTTCGCATCCAGATGGAGCGGCACTCGAAGCTGCTGTTTCCGTCAATCCGGGAATACTCGAGACTCTACTGCCTCACTCCCGAGATTCTCGATCTTGCCAAGGAGAATGCAGTCATCATGCATCCCGGCCCGATCAATCGCGACGTGGAGATCTCGAGCGAGATCGCCGACGGGCCCTATTCGGTAATCCTCGAGCAGGTGACCAACGGGGTCGCGGTCAGGATGGCGATCCTCTACCTGCTCGCCGGCCAGCGGAGCAACTGACGCATGTGGATCGTGAACGGACGCCTCATCGATCCTCGCAATCGCATCGACGGCGAGCACGATCTCCTCGTCGACGACGGCAGAATTGCAGCCGTTGCGCCACGGGGCGAAGGGGACCGCGAGGGGCAACGAATCGACGCGTCGGGGAAATGGGTGGTGCCGGGCCTCATCGACATGCACTGCCACCTTCGGGAGCCGGGCCATGAGTACAAGGAATCGATCCTGACGGGAACCCGCTCGGCGGCCGCCGGCGGTTTCACGAGCGTCGCCTGCATGGCGAACACCGATCCGGTGAATGACAGCCCCGCCATCACGGAGTTCATACTGGGGAAGGCGCGCCGGGAGGGGGTCGTGAACGTCTTCCCCATTGGCGCCGCCACGCGGGGGCTTGCGGGCGAATCGCTGGCTGAGATCGGCCAGATGAAGGAGGCGGGGATCGTCGGCGTGAGCGACGACGGGAACCCGATCATGGATTCTGGCGTGGCCCGGCGGGTCTTCGAGTACGCCAAAATGTTCCACCTGGTCGTTATTTCGCACTGCGAGGATCGGAACCTTGTGGGCCGCGGAGTCATGAACGAGGGCCTGGTGTCGACCCGGCTGGGGCTTACCGGCGTCCCGACCCAGGCGGAAGAGATCATGGTTGCGCGGGACATCCTGCTTGCCGAAATGACCGGCGTCCGGCTCCACATCGCCCATATCTCCACGGCCGGCTCGATCCGCATGCTGCGGGATGCGCGGGACCGCGGCGTCGACGTGACGGCCGAGGCCACCCCGCACCATCTGACGCTGACGGAGGAGGCGGTGACGGGCTACCGTCCGGACGCGAAGATGGCCCCGCCGCTCAGGTCCGAGGCGGACGTTCGCGCGCTCCGCGAGGCGGTCGCCGACGGCACGGTAGAGGTCATCGCAACCGATCACGCCCCGCACAGCCCGGTCGAAAAAGAAGTCGAATTCGACGAAGCGCCGAACGGGATCATCGGTCTCGAGACAGCGCTGCCGCTGGTGCTCAAGCTCGTGCGCGAGGGGGCCCTGGGGCTGGAACGGGCGCTCCACGCCCTCACGGCCGCCCCGGCGTTAATTCTGCGGCTCGACAAGGGGCATCTGGCAGAAGGGGCGGACGCCGACATCACCATCATCGACCCGGATCTCGAGTTCGAGTTCGATCCCACCCGCTTTTACTCGAAGAGCCGGAACACCCCCTTCGGAGGCTGGAAGCTCCGGGGCCGCGCCGTTCGCACGATTGTGGGCGGAAGGACGGTTTTCGACCTGGAGCTCGGAGGGATCCTGTGAGCGCTGGCAAACCGGTCATACTGGCCCTGGCGGACGGGCGCGTGTTCCGCGGCCGGCATTTTGGCGGCGAGGGAACGGTCACGAACGAGATCGTTTTCAACACGAGCATGTGCGGGTACCAGGAGATAATTACCGACCCTTCCTATCACGGGCAGATGGTCGTGATGACCTATCCCCAGATCGGCAACTACGGAGTCAATCCGGAAGACGTCGAATCCAGGCGGGCCTGGGTCGGCGCATTCATCGTGAAGGAGCTGTCGCCCGTCGCCTCATCATGGCGATCGCGGCAGACACTGGACAGCTATCTGGCGGAGTACGGCATCCTGGGGGTCGAGGGTGTGGACACCCGGGCCCTGGTCCGGCACATAAGGGACCGGGGCGCGCAGATGGCCGTCGCCTCGACCGAAATCGACGACGAAGCGGCGCTCGTCGAACTGGCGCGCCGCACACGGGGGATCGTGGGCCGAGATCTGGTGAAGGACGTGACCACCCTCCGGACCTACCGCTGGGAGGAGGGCGGAAATGAGATCCTCGCGGGGCGGGGCGCGCCGCCGCCCAGGCTGAAGCGCGCCTCCCGCCCCCGACGGGTGGTGGCCTACGACTTCGGGGTGAAGCGAAACATCCTCCGGAAGCTGGTTGATCGAAATTTTGAGGTCACCGTGGTTCCCGCGGATACACCCGCCGGGAAGGTGCTCGAGATGGATCCCGACGGGATTTTCCTGTCGAACGGGCCTGGCGATCCGGAGCCGATCACATACGCCATCGAAGCCGTCCGCGCGCTCGTCGGCAAGAAGCCGATCTTTGGAATCTGCCTGGGACATCAGGTGCTTGGTCTGGCGCTCGGCGGGAAGACCTACAAGTTGAAATTCGGCCATCGTGGCGGGAACCATCCCGTGATCAACAAGACGACCAACAAGGTCGAG
>JAUYMQ010000233.1 GCA_030698575.1 Deltaproteobacteria bacterium | reverse complement strand
GCCCGGAAGGAAGCCGCGCCGGAGGAAGTTCTCCGCAAGGATTACCGCCCGCGCCTTCAGAAGCTGTTCGAGACGGAGTACGTCCCGCTCCTGATGAAGGAGTTCAACTACACGAATCGGGCCCAGGTGCCCAGGCTCCACAAGATTACGGCGAACATCGGTCTCGGCGAAGCGATCGACAACGTCAAGCTGATCGAGGCCGCGGTCAAGGATCTGGCCGCGATCACCGGCCAGAAGCCCGTCGTTACGCGCGCGCGAAAGGCCATTGCGAACTTCAAATTGCGTGAGGGCCTTCCCATTGGCGTGATGGTGACCCTCAGGCGTTATCGCATGTACGAATTTTTGGATCGGCTTGTGAACGTGGCGCTGCCGCGGGTTCGCGACTTCAAGGGTGTTTCCCGCAAGAGCTTCGACGGCCGCGGTAACTACACATTCGGCATTCGGGAGCAGCTGATCTTTCCCGAGATCGACATCGACACCGTCGAGAAGGTCAAAGGGATGAATATTACGATCGTGACAAGCGCTTCGACCGACGAGGAGGCGAAGGCGCTCCTCAAGTGCTTCGGAGTGCCCTTCCGGAACTAACCTGTTCCACGGCCCCCCGGGGCGGTGGGTGGGCAACCAGCGAGGCTTGGCTTGGCGAAGAAATCACAGATGGCGCGCTGCTTCCTGCGAAAGCCGAAGTTCAAGGTGCGCGCGTACAACCGTTGCCGAATCTGCGGGCGCAGCAGGGCTTACTACCGGAAGTTCGGCATGTGCCGGATTTGTTTCCGGACCCTTTCCCTGCAGGGCCGGATCCCTGGCGTCACGAAGGCGAGCTGGTAGCGCGCCGGACTCGTCAGGATGTCGTGGTCCGGCTTCGATGCACGGTAAGAGAAGGAGTTAACTGCTCATGATGACCGATCCGATCGCGGATTTGCTCACGCGCCTCCGTAACGGCATGCGCGCAGGCCTCAAGGAAGTCGGGCTGCCCGCATCGAAGCTCAAGGTGCGGATCGCGGAAATCCTGACCGCGGAGGGTTACGTCGAAGGGCACGAGCTGATCGCGGACGGGCGGCAGGGGGTTTTGAAAATCAGGCTCCGCTACAACAAAGAGGGCGCCGCGATTACGGGGATCAAGCGCATTAGCCGGCCGGGGCGGCGTGTTTACGTCGGTTCCGATGAGATCCCGCCGGTCTTGAACGGGATCGGGAGATCGCTTCTCTCGACTTCCTCCGGGGTCATGACCGACCGCCAGGCGCGCGCGGCTGGCGTGGGCGGCGAGTTGCTTTGTTCCCTCTGGTAGCGCGGCACGGTTCATAAGGAAGAGCGGATGTCACGAATTGGAAAAAAGCCTGTCACCATTCCCTCCGGCGTGTCCGTGACGATGAAGTCCGGGGGCATCGAGGTGAAGGGCCCCAGGGGGACGCTGTTCCAGTCCATTGCGAAAGGCGTCGGAGTCACGGTCGAAGGCGGCAACGTGCTCGTGTCCCGGAACGACATGTCCCGTGAGGCACGCGGAGCCCATGGGCTCGTGCGGACTCTCATCAGCAACATGGTAACGGGAGTGACCGAGGGCTTCTCGAAGCGTCTCGAGATAGTGGGCGTCGGCTACCGCGCCGAGGTCCAGGGAAAAGATCTTGTCCTCGCCCTCGGCTTTTCGCATCCGATCCGCATGCCGATCCCCAAGGGACTGGCGATCAAAGCGGAGCGGCCGACGGTGCTCCTCATCGAGGGTGCGGACCGACAGGAAGTCGGGCAGTTTGCCGCCACCGTCCGGGGCATCCGCGCGCCCGATCCTTACAAGGGCAAGGGTGTCAAGTACGCCGATGAGCGGATCCGCCGGAAGGTGGGCAAGGCCGGCGCCTCTGCGGGCGCGAAATAGCGGGAGTCAGGTAATCCAGGCCCGTTGCCCGGACGAAACACCGGGTGGGAGACAGCACGGTGGGAACGGTTTTCAAGAGCACGAAATTCGCGGCGGAAAAGCGCAGGCGCCGGATCGGAGCCAAGGTTCGGCTGCACGCCGGCGATCGTCACATACTGAGCGTTTCGAGAAGCGCGCGTCATATATACGCTCAGGTTTCTGATCCCGAAGGGCACACCCTGTTCGGCATTTCAACCCGGTCGAAAGAGTTCCGGGCGCTGAGCCAGTCAACGGGAAACATCAGCGCGGCGAAGCAGGTGGGCCAGCTGGTGGCCGAGAAAGCCATCGAGAAAGGTTATCGCCGGGTCGTGTTCAACCGGAACGGATACCTCTACCACGGGCGAGTCAAGGCGCTGGCGGATGCCGCGCGCGAGGCCGGGCTCGATTTCTGATCGTCGCAGGCCAGGGGGCCTGCGCGTCAAGGGGATTTCTTTGGGTCGTCGTGTGCACCACAAAGATCGCAAGCTTCGATCGATGAACCTGAACCTCTCAGACAAGAACCTGACGGATCGAGTGGTTCACATCAACCGTGTCGCGAAGGTGGTGAAAGGCGGTAGGCGCTTCAGCTTCAGCGCGCTGGTCGTGGTAGGGGATGGCGCGGGCCTTGTGGGTGTCGGGATGGGTAAGGCCAACCAGGTTCCGGACGCCATCAAGAAAGGGATCGAGCAGGCCCGCAAGAGCCTCATCCGGGTCCCTCTTGTGAAGGCCACCATTCCCCACGAGGTGATCGGGCATTTTGGCGCAGGTTCCGTCATGCTGCGGCCCGCTTCCCAGGGGACGGGCGTCATCGCGGGCGGATCGGTCCGGGCCGTGCTCGAGTCGGTGGGCATCCGGGACATTCTCACGAAGAGCCTGGGTTCAAACAACCCGCACAACGTTGTGAAAGCCACGCTCGAGGGACTTGCCCAGCTGAGAGCGGCCGTCGAGGCCGAAGCGAGCTGATACCGCGGGGCGCCGGATGCGCACCCTGATGGATGAAGGTTAGAGGGATCATGGCGAAGAACGCGAAGGGTGCGAAGAACGCCAAGAAGGACGGCAAGACCATCCGGGTGACCTGGGTGCGGAGCGCCATCGGGCGCAACAAGCGCCAGGGGACCACGGTCAGGGGGCTTGGGCTGCGCCGGCTGCATCAGACCGTCGACGTGCCCGACACGCCCGCCGTGCGCGGAATGATTCAGAACGTGATCCATCTCCTTCGGGTGGAAGCCGGAGACTGAAAGCCGGCCTCTTCGGAGGCTGCAGGAAAGGGATAGAGGCATGCCGGGAATTCTCGACCAGCTGAAGCCGCCTCCGGGCGCCGTGCGAGACCGCAAGCGGATCGGGCGGGGACCAGGCTCTGGAACCGGGAAGACCGCGGCGAAGGGGCACAAGGGCGCAGGCGCGCGGACCGGCAGCGTCAACAAGGCTGGGTTCGAAGGCGGTCAGATGCCGCTTCAGCGCCGTCTCCCCAAGCGGGGTTTTACGAACATTTTCAAGCGGAAGGTGCAGGTCGTGAACGTGGGTGATCTCGCGGGATTCGCGAGCGAGAGCATCGTCGACGCGACAGCTCTCGAGCAGTCGGGCCTCATCCGCTCCGCTGCCGGCGCGGTCAAAGTGCTCGGCGATGGCGAGATCAAGAATGCCATCACCGTGAAGGTCCAGGCCATCAGCGCAAAGGCCCGGGGCAAGATTGAATCGGCGGGCGGAACGGTGGAAACGATCTAGGAAGGGGCCAGCGTGGCATCAGGCGGTATTGGAAACATCGGGAAGGTGCCCGAGCTCCAGAAGCGGATACTTTTCACGCTGGGGATGCTCGCGGTCTACCGTGTAGGCTGCGCGGTCCCGGTGCCGGGTGTCGACGCGACGGCGATCGCGGCGTTCTTTGCCCGCGCCTCGGGCGGCCTGGGCTCCGTCTTCGGCCTCATGAATCTGTTCACCGGAGGTGCGCTCGAGCAGTTCTCGGTTTTTGCGCTCGGCATCATGCCCTACATCAGCGCAAGCATCATTCTCCAGCTGCTCACCGTCGTCGTCCCGGCCCTCGACCGGCTCAAGAAGGAAGGCGAGGCGGGCCGGAAGGTCATTACCAACTACACCCGTTACGGGACGGTGGTCCTGGCGATTATTCAGGGAATGATCCTGAGCTTCACCCTGGAACAGGGCACCTTCGGCCCTGACACCGTGATGGATCCGGGCTGGCAGTTCCGGGCGATGACCATTCTCACGCTGACCAGCGGGACCGCCTTCATCATGTGGCTCGGCGAGCAGATCACCGAGAGGGGCATCGGCAACGGAATTTCGCTGATCATTTTCGCTGGAATTGTGGTCGGCGTCCCGAGCGCCATCACGACAACCTACCGGCTCATGGAGCAAGGCGAGCTGAGGGTTCCGACACTCCTGATTCTGACCGCCCTCATGGTGGCGGTTGTCGCAGCGATCGTCTTTTTCGAGGGGGCGCAGCGCAGGATCCCGATCCAGTACGCCAAGAAGATCGTCGGCCGCAAGGTCTATGGGGGACGGAGCACCTACTTTCCGCTCCGCGTGAACACCGCGGGAGTCATCCCGCCGATCTTCGCTTCGTCGAT
>JAUYMQ010000230.1 GCA_030698575.1 Deltaproteobacteria bacterium | reverse complement strand
CGGCATTCCGGACACGCCGATGAAAGGGTGGCACGACAAGCTGAGCGAATCTGAGCGCTGGGACCTCGTCGCGTACCTCCACCACTTCGTCTACCAGGATCCACCTTACGCCGCCGACCCGCCGCCTGCCCCCTGACTCCTGCGCGGCCTCGTGGCTGCCGGGTGAAACCGGCGCCGGGTTGGGATATCCTCTCCGCTGACGACGCCGGGCCGATCCCGCCGCCCGGCGCGCACGGGAGCCCCCTTGGCCATCGAGATCCCCACGCCGCAGGCGCTTCGAGAGCTGTCCGAGCAGGTCGACAAGCAGATCGAGAGCTTTCCGTCCCGGAACATCAACGAATTCGGTTTCGATCCCTGGGGCTACAGCCCGCAGTGGGTGAAGCCCGTCATGATGACGATGGCCGTCATCTACAAGTACTGGTTCCGGGTGGAGGCCACGGGGCTCGAGAATCTCCCTTCCGGCCGGATGATCGTCATAGGCAACCACGCCGGCAACACGTTCGCGTGGGACGGGGCGATGGCCGGCACGGCCACCGTGCTCGAGGCCAATCCGCCCCGGCCGCTCCGCGGGATGGCGGAGTTCTACCTGCCGACAATCCCCTACTTCAATGTCCTCATGCACCGCCTGGGTTCCATCGTGGGGCGGCCCGAGAACGCGCGGCGGCTGCTCGAGGCGGACGAAGCGCTGATGGTTTTCCCCGAGGGGCGGCACGGGTTCGTGAAGACTTACGCCAAGCGGTACCAGCTCCAGCGCTTTGGCCAGGGCTTCATGCGGCTCGCGCTCGCAACGAACTCGCCCATCGTCCCCATGGCCATCGTGGGGAGCGAGGAACAATCCCCGGGCATCGCCACGAGCAAGGTGCTGGCGAAACTCGTCGGCGCACCGGATTTTCCCATCACGCCCACCTTCCCCTGGCTCGGGCCCCTCGGGATGATTCCCTTCCCGGCCAAGTTCCACATCCGCTTCGGCGCCCCCCTGCGTTTTCAGGGCGATCCCGACGAAGACGACGCAAAGCTGGCGGTCAAGGTCGAAAAGGTGAAGGACGCCATCCGCCGCATGCTCAACGGCATCCTGAAGAAACGAAAGAGCATCTGGACCTGAGGCCGGCGCGCTGGGCTGTCGGATCTCGCTGCTATCCTGGCCCGCGGGCTGGCGAGAGGGCATGTGATGTCCAAGCGCAGGGAAGTTTCGCGGGCCTCGACGGTCGAGGTGGGCGTTCTCGCGCCGCCGGCGGGGACCTTCACTTACGCGGTCCCGCCCGGGCTGGCCGCGCGGGTTCGGCCGGGCGCGCGAATCCTGGTGCCCTTCGGCCGGCGGCGGCTCACGGGTATCGCCCTCGGTGAGGGGCGCCGCGATGAGGGCGGGGCGCCGCGCGACGTCGCGCTCCGCGAAATCCTCGACGTGCTCGACGACGATCTTCCCGCGCTGCCCGAATCGATCATCGCGCTGCTTCGCTGGGTGGCCGACTACTACCTGCATCCCCTGGGCCTTACGCTTCGCGCCGCGCTCCCCACGGCGCTCGTTGCTTCGAGCCGCCGAACCATCGTGCTGACCCCTGCCGGACGCGAGATGGTGGACACAGGTGTGGGCGAGACGGGCTTGCCCGCCGAGGCGCTCGCGCATCTCGCGCGCCGCCGTCGCGTTGCCGAGCGAGCGCTCGCCCAGCGCTTCGGGCGCGCCGCGGTGGCTGCGCTCTCTGAGCGCGGATGGGCGGCGCTCGAGGATCAGGTCCGGCAGACCTCCGCGCCCACGCGCATCGAATGGCGCCTCAATCCCGAACCCGGATCCCCCGAGGAAGCTCTGGAGGCGCTCCCGTCCCGGGCTCGCAGCCAGCGCGCCGCACTCGCCCATCTCGCGGCCCACGGACCGGTTTCCGGCGGCGCGATACCGGAAGGAGCGGGTTTCAACGACGCGGCGCTCCGTGCGCTCGCCCGGAAGGGCCTGGTCCTGAGGGAGGAGGTGGCCGCCGAGATCGATCCTTTCATGGGCGTGCCCGTGGCGCGCGACACGCCGCCCTCTCTCACCGCCGCGCAGGCGTCCGCCGTGGAGGCTCTGCACGCGCGCCTCGACGAGGGCGGCTTCGAGCCCTTTCTGCTTTATGGAGCGACGGGGAGCGGCAAGACCGAGGTCTACCTGCGGGTGATCGACCGGGCACTTGCCGCCGGACAGGGCGCGCTGGTGCTCGTGCCCGAGATCGCGCTGACACCGCAGCTCGTCCACCGCTTCCGCGCGCGCTTCGGCGACCGCGTTGCGGTTCAGCACTCGGGCCTCACCGACCGCGAGCGCGCGGATCAGTGGCGTCGCGTGCGCCGGAGCGAGCTGCCGATCGTGATCGGCGCCCGCTCCGCGGTGTTCGCGCCGCTCGACGGGATCGGCGCCATCATCGTCGACGAGGAGCACGAGGGGGCCTACAAGCAGGAAGAAAACCTTCTCTACAACGCGCGTGACGTAGCCGTGATGCGCGGCAAGATGGCCGGCTGCATCGTGGTCCTCGGGTCGGCTACGCCGTCGCTGGAGAGTTTCCGGAACGCCGAGACGGGCCGCTACCGGCGCCTCGATCTTCCGGAGCGCGTGGCGTCGCGCCCGCTGCCGGAGGTCACGCTCGTCGACATGCGCAAGGAGCCGCCGGCCGCCGGCGGTGAACTGCCGGCGCTCTCGACGGCCCTTCGCGACGCGCTTCGCGCCACGATCGAGCGGGGCGAGCAGGCCATCCTCTTTCTCAACCGGCGCGGCTTCGCCACTTTCCTCTTTTGCCGCGACTGCGGGCACGCTTTTCGTTGCCCCAACTGCGACGTCTCGCTGGTCCTCCACCGGCGGGGCGCGTCCGGAAGGACCGATCTCCGCTGTCACGCCTGCGATCACCACGCCGAGGTTCCCGCCCGCTGCCCTGAGTGCGGGGGCGCCCATACCGAGGCCCGAGGCCTCGGAACCCAGCGCGTCGAGGAGGAGGTGCAGGCGGCGCTCCCCGGCGCGCGCACGGCGCGGCTCGATCGCGATACCGCGTCCCGCCGCGGCTCTCAGGAGCGCATCCTCGCGCGGCTCCGCGACGGGAAGGCCGACGTCCTCATCGGGACCCAGATGGTCGCAAAGGGGCATGATTTCCCCGGCGTGACGCTGGTCGGGATTATCTCGGCCGAGGCGAGCCTGTACTTTCCCGATTTCCGGGCGCCGGAGCGAACCTTCCAGCTCCTGACGCAGGTGGCCGGTCGAGCCGGCCGTGGCGATGCGCCAGGCCGCGTCCTCGTGCAGACCTTTGACCCCGACAACGCCTGCCTGCTGCACGTCCGCTCCCACGATTACGACGGCTTCTTCCGAGACGAGATTGGGCATCGGAAAGAGCCGCGCTGGCCGCCGTTCTGCAGGCTGGTGAGCGTGCGCGTTACGGCGCCGACGGCCGCGGGGGCCGAGAGCTGCGCGGCGCGATGCGCCGCGGCGGCGCGCGACGCGTTGGGGCGAGGCGAAGCGGATCTGGCCGGGACAGAGGTGCTGGGCCCGGCGCCGGCGCTCATCGCGCGCGTGCGCAACCGCTGGCGCTGGCAGCTTCTGCTGAAGGGAAGCCGGCTCGCGGGGCTTCGCCGCCTGGCGCTGGCGGCCCTGGCAGCGGGCGCGCGCGAGGGGGGCGGCGCCTCCGTGGCCGTGGACGTCGATCCGGTGGGCGTGCTATAAAATCGAGTACCGGCGGTAGGTTGCACTCACGGGCGCGCGGACTTTCCGCGCGCAGGCGGGGACGGGGCCCCGCCGAGCACGGGAAGGCCGCGCGCCGCGCAGAACGCCGGGGAGCCGGGAGATTGCTTCGTCGCTGCGCTCCTCGCAATGACATGCGAATGGGTGCCCCTCGCAATGACATAGAATGACATCGGGAAGGATATCCATGGCCGTGCTGCCGCTCATCGAATTTCCGGAGACGGTCCTGAAGAAGGTCGCCGAGCCCGTCGACAAGGTCGACGAGGCTGTTCGCAAGCTGCTGCGCGACATGGCCGACACCATGTACGACGCGCCTGGCATCGGACTTGCGGCGCCCCAGATCGGCATCTCGCGGCGCATCATCGTCGTGGACGTCAACTGGCGCGAGCAGGAACGTAGTCCCCGCGGCTACATCAATCCGGAGATCGTGTTTTCGGACGGGAGGATCGACTTCGAGGAAGGGTGCCTCTCGGTCCCCGAGTACCAGGCTGAGGTGAAGCGCGCATCGCGGGTCGTGGTGAGGGCCCTGGATCCGGACGGCAAGCCCGTCGAGGTCGACGCCGAGGGGGTCGAGGCGGTCTGCTTTCAGCACGAACTGGATCACCTGGACGGCATGCTCTTCATCGATCGCATCAGCCGGCTCAAGCGCAGCCTATACGTGAAGCGTCGCCGCAAGGAGCTTGCGGGGCGCTGATCTGCCTGCGCCGGCCCGCGCCTGGGAGAAGGGGGGAGGCTCGTTGCGGATCGTCTTTATGGGCACGCCCGCCTTCGCCGTCCCTTCCTTCGAGGCGCTCCTCTCCGACGGTCAGGAAATTGCGGCGGCGGTGGCGCAACCAGATCGCCCCCGCGGGCGCGGGCTCGGGTCCGCGGCGCCACCTGTGGCTGAGGTCGCCCGGCGCGCGGGCGTGCGACTGCTCCAGCCCGAGCGGGTGCGCGATCCAGCCTTCATCGAAACAGTGTCCGCGATCGCACCCGAGCTGATCGTGGTGGTCGCCTTCGGGCAGATCCTGCCGCGCTCGCTCCTGGACGTTCCCCCTCTCGGGTGCATCAACCTCCACGCGAGTTTGCTTCCGAAGTATCGCGGCGCGGCGCCGATCCAGTGGGCGCTACTCCGCGGCGAGAAGATCACCGGCGTCACCACGATGTACATGAATGAGCAGATGGATGCCGGCGACATCCTGCTCACACGCGAAGTGCCCATTCTGCCGGATGAGACGGCAGGGGCGCTCTCCGACCGGCTCTCGCGCCTCGGCCCGGCCCTGCTCGTCGAAACAATTCACGGCCTCGCGGCGGGAACCGTGACGGGACGGGCGCAGGACGCGGCCCTGGCGACCCTGGCGCCGCGCCTTCAGAAGGACGACGGCAGGATCCGCTGGGCGGAGGGGGCGGGGGAGATTCTCAACCGTATTCGCGCCGTCACGCCCTGGCCCGGCGCCTTCACGACGCTCGGGAAGCGGCATCTGATCGTCTGGAGCGCGGGGCCTGTTGAAGGAGAAAGCGCCGGCGCGGCGCCCGGCACGGTGCTTCGTGCTGATGCCCGCGGTATCGTGGTAGCGGCGGGGGACGGCGGCGCGGTGGCGCTTCTGGAACTTCAGATGGCGGGGAAAAGGCGCCTCGGCGCCAGCGAGTTCCTGAGAGGGACGCGGGTCGAAGCGGGAGCACTGCTCGGCGCGGGATAAGGGCGATTGCCGTTGCCCGGCTCCGGGGGCGGCTCTATATTCCTGCGACGGCTAATGAGGGGAAAGGGAGGATACTCGATGAACGGAGTGAAGACCATCGCGCTCCTGGTGGTTCTCTCGGCGCTGCTCGTGGGCCTCGGGAGCATGATCGGCGGCCCTCGCGGCGCGACCATGGCGCTCGTGATCGTGGGCGTCATGAATCTCGTGAGCTACTGGTTCAGCGACAAGATCGTTCTGCGGATGTACAAGGCCAAGGAAGTAACCGAGAGCGAGTCTCCGGATCTCTATCACATCGTGGCCGACCTCGCGCAGCGAGCATCCATCCCGATGCCGCGCCTCTACATCATTCCCAGCGAGACTCCCAACGCCTTTGCGACGGGCCGCAACCCGAATCACGCCGCTGTGGCCTGCACGACCGGCATCCTGCGAATCCTCGACCGCCGGGAACTGACCGGTGTTCTGGGGCACGAGTTGTCCCACGTCTTCAACAGGGACATTCTCATCGGAACCATCGCCGCCACCATCGCGGGCGCCATCTCCTGGATCGGCACGATGTTCCGCTGGGGCGCCATCTTCGGCGGCAGCTCCGAGAACCGCGGCGGGAACGTAATCTTCACGCTTCTGGTGAGCGTCGTGGTTTCCGTCGCCGCGATGATCGTTCAGCTCGCCGTCTCCCGCACGCGGGAATTCGCGGCGGACGAGGCGGGCGCGAAGCTCACGGGCGATCCGTCGGCGCTGGCCAGCGCGCTCCAGAAGCTGGAGGCCGGATCCGACGCGGTTCCGATGCAGGACCCGAGCCCCGCGACCGCCCACATGTTCATCGTGAACCCGCTCAGGGGCGGCGGCATCAGTAAACTCTTCAGCACACATCCCCCCACCGCGGACCGGGTTGAGCGCCTGATGCGCCTCACCGGCGGCGGACTCTGAAGAAGAAAAAGATGGCACCTGCGACGCGCCCTCCCGATCCGAAGTGGTACGGATCGGCGAGGGCGATCGCGATCGAGGTCCTGCGGCGCGTGGATGCCGACGACGCATACGCGGATCTTGCGCTCAATGCGGAGCTTTCCCGTTCGTCCCTCGACGCCCGCGACCGCGCCTTTGCCACCGATCTGGTCTATGGCACGCTGCGCTGGCGAGGCCGCCTCGACTACCTCCTGAACGAGCGGGCGGAGCGCCCGATCGACGCCCTGCCCCCGCAGGCGCGGGCGGCGTTGCGCGCCGGCGCTTACCAGCTGCTTCACTCCCGGAGCGTTCCACCTCGCGCGGCGGTCGGGGAGACCGTCGAGGCGATGCGCGCGCTCGGAATGGAGCGCCTCACGGGTTTTGCGAACGCGCTGCTGCGGCGGCTGAATCGCGAGCGAGACAACCTCTCCTTCCCTGACCCCGACCGGGATCCGGTGGGGCATGCCGCGGCATGCCACGCCCATCCTCCCTGGATCGTCGAGCGGCTATTTGAACAGCTCGGCCACGAAGAGGCCGTTCGCTTCATGGAGGCCGACAACGTTGTGCCTCCGCTCACGCTTCGCGTTCGCGGGGGGCGGACCACGCCAGGGGAACTCATCGCGCGACTGGCCGATGCGGGTTTCGAGGCGCGCGCGGGCCGTTACGCGCCGGGTGCAGTGGTGCTGGTCGAGCGCGCGCCGCCGGGCGCGCTGCCAGGTTTCGCCGAGGGGTGCTTCGCCGTGCAGGATGAGGCGTCGCAGCTCGTGAGTCTGCTCGTCGGCGCCGCGCGCGGTGAGCGCGTGCTCGATCTGTGCGCGGCGCCCGGCGGAAAGACGGCGCACCTCGCGGAGCAGGTGGGGCCCAAGGGCCGCGTCGTCGCGCTGGATGCGAACGCGGCGCGTCTCGATCTCGTGACCGCGCTTTGCCGGCGAATGGGGCTGGACAACGTAGAGACGGTTATGGGCGACGCGCGCGGGCTGCCGCAGACGGTGGCCGGTGATGGTTTTGATTGCGTCCTCGCCGACGCGCCCTGCACCGGCCTCGGCGTGCTGCGGCGAAATCCAGATGCTCGCTGGCGCATGACCCCTGATGCGCCCGCGCGTCTGGCCGGCCTGCAAAGCGAGATTCTCGCGCGGGCCCGGACGCTCGTCCGTCCGGGCGGTGTTCTGGTTTACAGCGTGTGCACTTTCGCGCCCGAGGAGACGATCGGAGTGATCGAGGGACTGCTCGGCGAGACGGGTGATTTTGTGGTAGAAAGTCCGGAGGCGGTCCTCGGTGAAGACTGCCGGGAGATGATGGAACGGGCGTCCTTCGGCTGGGCCCTCAGCACCTGGCCGCAGCGCCATGGCACCGACGCCTTCTTCGCGGTGCGCATGAGGAGGAGGGGCTGATGGGCGGAAGCAAGGCGAGGCCGCGGCCGGCAGGGCGCATTGCCCCCAGCATTCTCTCGGCCGATTTTTCGCAACTCGCCGAGGAGGTGAGCGCGGTGGCCGGGGCGGGGGCCGATCTCATCCACGTGGACGTCATGGACGGCCATTTCGTGCCCAACATCACCCTCGGGCAGCCGGTGGTCGCCTGCCTCGACCGCGTGACCGATCTTCCCCTCGACGTCCACCTGATGATCGAGCGCCCTGAGCGTTACGTCGAAGAGTTCCGGAAGGCGGGCGCTGACTGGATCAGCGTTCACGCCGAGGCCTGCACGCACCTCCACCGGACGGTTCAGCAGATAAAGGAATCGGGAGCGCGCGCGGGCGTCGCCCTCAATCCCGGAACGCCGCTCTCGGTCATCGACGTGGTGCTGGGTGACGTTGACTTCGTCCTGCTGATGACCGTGAACCCCGGCTTCGGGGGGCAGAAGTTCATCTCCGCCGTGCTCCAGAAGATCCGCTCACTTCGGGATCGCATCGATGCCGACGGGCTCTCTGTCGACATCGAGGTGGACGGCGGCGTCAAGACCGACAACATCGCCGAAATCGCCCGCGCGGGAGGGGATGTCTTCGTGGCGGGCTCGGCGGTCTTCGACAGCAAGGATTACCGCGGCACGATCGCGGCCATGCGGGAGCAGCTCGGGAAATCCTGAGCGGCATCGCCCGCGTCGCGGCCGGATCACCCGCCGGCGCAAGCCACCGAGGCGGCCAGCCATGGATCTTCGTTCACTGGAAGGCAGGGAAATCACCCGATTCCTCGAGGGCCTCCAGGGCGAGCGCGATCTCGAGGCGGGCGCCGATCTCGACACGTTTTTTTGCCAGATCCTCGCCAAGGCCAACGAGTTCGTTCCGTCGGAGGCGGGCTCGATCCTGCTGCTAGATCCGGCCGGCGCCGCTGGCGGCGCAGGCCGCCTCGTATTCGTCACGAGCTTCGGAGAAAAATCAGCGGACCTGCTCGGACGGAGCATCTCGGCCGCCGAGGGAATTGTCGGTCAGACCCTTCAGTCGGGCAAGTCGTACATCAGCCGGGAAGTCAACGAAGACGCCTTTTTCGCCAAGGAGTTCGCGGCGGCTATCGGATTCCCCACGCGCTCGATCATCTGCGTTCCCATTCGCATCGACCGGGAGATCCTGGGCGTCATCGAGCTTCTGAACCGGCGCGAGGTGAAGCGCTTCAGCGAAGCCGAGATGGGCCTGCTCGAGATCTTCGCCAGCTACATTTCCACCTCGATCCGGAACATCCTCGACGCGCGGCTGTTCAACGAGATGGCCCGGCGCGACGATCTGACGGGGCTGTTCAACGACCGCTGGTTCCACCACCACCTCGAGGACGAGATCGTGGCGGCGCGCGGGGACGATCGCGACCTTTCCGTCGTCTTCTTCGATCTCGACAACTTCAAGAGCGTGAACGATCGCTTCGGGCACCTTGCCGGAAGCCGCACGCTTCACGAGACGGGGAGGTTGCTTGCGCGCGTGGTCACGGCGCCTGAGGCCACGCTGGCCCGCTACGGCGGAGACGAGTTCGTGGTGATCCTGCCGGGGACGGGGCCTGAAGAGGCGATGGCGGTGGGGGGAACGGTGCGCAAGAGCATCGAAGATTTCGTCTTCCTGGCCGAGTCGAGCCGGATGGTTGCTGCGCACGCCATCGCGGGCTGCGTTACGGCGAGCGTCGGCGTGCAGAGCCTTTCGCGGCTTGGCGACGGAGGGGGGAAGGAGCAGCTTTTGCGGGAGGCGGACGCGGCGATGTACCAATCGAAGGCGCTCGGGAAGAACTGCGTGACACTTTACGCGCCGGCGTGAGGGGTCTCGGTCGGCGTGCCGGACCGCGACGCCTCCTCGGGGACGGGCAGCGGGATGGTGAAATAGAAGGAAGCGCCCCGGGTCTGTGTACCGTCCGTGAGCCGGCCGGGGCTCTCGGACCAGGTTCGCCCTCCGTGAAGATCCACGATCGATCGGACGAGCGAGAGTCCGATCCCGAGCCCGCCGTGGTTTCCGTCGTCGAG
>JAUYMQ010000226.1 GCA_030698575.1 Deltaproteobacteria bacterium | reverse complement strand
CCTCCGCGATTTTCAGGCCGTCTTCATGGTCGACGATGCCGGAGAGACTAGCAGAACGGCGCTTGGCGATGAAAGCGCCTGGCCCGGCGCCGCCGCTGCTGTGTTAACATTCGCGCCGCGATCAATCCAATCCGGTGGGCTCATCCAGCGGGCCGATTCAGAGGGCCAATCCAGCAGGCCAATCCAGCGGGGTGAAGGGTGACCCATCGCGATGCGGGCATACTGTACGTTGTGGCGACGCCCATCGGCAATCTCGAGGACGTCTCACCCCGCGCCCGCCGCGCGCTGGCGGAGGCCGATTTCATCGCCGCGGAGGACACGCGCAAAACGCGCAAGCTCCTGAGCCATCTGGGTGTCCGCACGCCGACGATGCTCTCCTGCTTTGCGGGAAACGAGGCGCGGCGGTCGGGGGAGATCGCAGAGCGGCTCGCGCGGGGAGAGCGGGGTGCGCTGGTCACCGACGCCGGAACCCCCGCGATCGCCGATCCCGGAGCCCGGGTCGTGCGGGCCGCCCTCGACGCGGGGGCCCGTGTCATCCCCGTTCCGGGCCCCTCCGCCCTGACGGCTGCGCTTTCCGCCTCGGGCTTTTCCGCTGACGGTTTTCGCTTCCACGGATTCCTTCCGGCATCGGGCAGGGCGCGTGCCGCGGCGATCCGTGCTCTGGCCGAGGCGCCGGAGACCGCCGTCCTGTTCGAATCGCCCCGCCGCATCGGCCCCCTCCTGCTCGCGATGGCTGGCGTTGCGCCCGGCAGGGACTGCGCCGTTTTTCGGGAAGTGACGAAGCTCCACGAGGAGGCAGTTCGGGGAACGCTGGCGGAGGTTGCGGACCGGGTTGGCAGCGGGGCCGGCCGCGGCGAGTATGTCGTGGTGCTGGGGCCGGAAGATGCGCCGCCGCGCGTTGCCGGGGAGGCGGAAATCCGGCGCGCGCTTTCCGCGCGACTGGGCGAGGGAGCCACGCTCGCAGGCGCGGCGCGCGAGGTGGCGCGGGCCCTGGGGGTGCCACGGGCCGAGGCCTACCGCCTGGGGCTCATCCTCCGGAAGGGACGAGGCGGCGATGACGACGGGTAGCACCAGGCCCTCGAGATCGATCCTGAGGAACCTGGCGCTGGCCGCGGGGAGCCTCGCGGTTTTTCTGATCCTGGCTGAGGGGATCGCGACGCTGCTTCTCCGGAGCGACGGCGAGCCCAGACCCGGGATAGCCGACGCGGCCACCGGCTTCCGGCTACGTGGGAAACACACTTACACTGAAGTGGGTGGGGCCCTGGTGCGGACCAATAGCCGGGGATTCCGCGAGGCGGAGATCGTGACCCCGCGCCCGCCGGGTGGCCCGCGGGTCCTGGCGCTGGGCGACTCCTCGACTTTTGGCTACGGGGTCAGCCCCGAGGAATCCTACCCGGAGCGGCTGGAGCAGGCGCTCGCAGCACGCTTACCCGGGCGCAGTGTCGAGGTGATCAACGCCGGGACGCCAGGCTGGAGCAGCGGCAACGGCCTGGGCTTCCTCGTTTCCGAGGGGCTTTCCTGGAAGCCTGATATCGTGCTGGTGAGCTTTGGCTACAACGAGCAGCTGGGCTCCGGGCCCGGCGCTCCGCACTATGACTACGACGCCCGTGAGAGCCAGCTCTGGGTGCACGCCATCGGCGACGCGCAACGGAGCCGTGTGGCCCCGCCTGTCCCCGACGACGCGATGCCGGCCCCCCGCTTCTCTGATCGGTTCCGTGACTTCCCCCGGAACGTCCGGTTCTACCTGCTGCTCCAGCACGGGATTCACCTCTTCCGGCAGGGGAGCGAGCGCGTCTGGGGCGGTCTGAAGTCGAGCCGCCTCGCCTCGCGTGTTCTCGCGATGGCCTATCGCCGGGAGCCGGAGCTGATTTACAGGCCGCTGCGGGTCCACGTGGAGCACAACCACGTTCTCGAGGCCTACGTGACCCATCTCGAGGAGACGGTGCGCCGCTGCCGCCAGACGGGGGCGGCGGTGATCTTCGTGCTGCAGCCCAGGCGCGCTTACCAGGAGCTGCTCCATCTTCTTCCCGCGCCCGAGCGGGAAGCCAATTTGCGGGCAGCCACGCTCGTCGAGGCTGGCAAATCCGGCGAGGCCGTCGCCCTCCTTGCTCTGTCTCACGCGGCGCGCCCCGAAGATGCCGTGACCACCTACCAGCTGGCGCTCGCGTTGCAGCTCGACGGGCAGGATGCCAGGGCCCTCGCGCTCCTGAATCAGGTTCTCTCCCTACGCCCCTTCACCATGAACGCGCTCATGCAGCAGGTGTCCATCGGGCTCGGCGTGCCGATCGTGCCGACGCCGCTCTCCTTCATGGGTAGCGCGCGCGAGGATCTGTTTTTCCCCGACCGCTATCACACGCGAGAGGCAGGCTACGCCCTGGTGGTGGAGGATATCGAACGGACTCTGGCGGAAGAAGGAATGATGGAAGGCCGGGAAGCCGGGCCTGAGTAGCGCGCGAGGAGGCGGCGGGTGGGGGCTGCCGCCGCGGGCAGGAGCAGGAGGGCGCCGAGGAAAAGAAAGGCGCAGGCGGAAATGACCTTGGGCAGCTCGACGAATGCCGGACGCGGGATGCGGTTCACGCGATCGCCGATCAGGCGCTGCAGCAGATCGTGTGCGAGCGGCATGATCACGGGGATCTTCGACCAGTTCATCGACCTCGCGTTCCGGTAGTCGGCGATGACGGGGTCGTCTTCGGGTCCGATGTGCGCCATCGCGACCCCCGGATCGCGTGCCAGATCCGCGGCCGTCGCGAGGCGACCATCGTTCAGGTGATAGACGATTCCATGGTTGGCGTCGGCGATCGCGCGCCGCCCGTCCACTTCGGCTTCGACGACCGCGTGCCTGCCGACGCCGGCCCCATCGTAAAGACAGAGCTTCGAGGACTGGATGCCGATTGCGGCGAGCATGCGGATCATGAGCCGCGAAGCGCCCGCGCAGTCGGGGTAGTAGAAGTAGGCCTGGAGGGCGCCTGGCTTCAGGAAGCTCGCGTAGGGAGGCTCGAAGAAAGGCTTGAGAAGCCGTCCGGCGGCGGGGTAGCGCGTTGCCAGCACTCCGAGCGGGCCGGGCGGCGCCTGGATCCATGCGCTGGGGTCGGCTGTCCGGTCGGCGCGCGTGCGCTCCACGGCGCCGTGGACGAACGCGCCCACCATCTCGAAGCGCTGCCGATCCGTGCCGGCTTCTTGCGTGGCTTGCTGCGCGAGTCCCTCGATGCGGCGCGACTCCTCGACATGCGCGGCCAGAAGGGTGGCGGCCATCAGCAGCGCAAGGAGTCCGGCCAGCGTCGTCGCGGCAAGAGCGACCGGGCCGGCGGCTCTGCGCAGCGACGCCCAGCTAAGGCGCTCCAGCGCCTCGAGGACGAGTTCCCCCGCCGTCGGCGCCGCGATGCTCTTCGCTCTTTTCCTGTTTGGCACGCTCGCTCCCAAGTCGCGCTACGGCCGTACCGGCGGCAGGTCTCCAACCGGGAAACCGCCGGGTTCAGCCTTCCTTCATTCATTCAGTGGTCAGGGGACGGGCCGGGTGGCGCCGGGCGCGCGCATTCATTTCAGGCGAGGGTGTTCTTGAAGAAATTCGCTGTAATTTCAGCGGGATACTGAGTGAAAGGGGGGAGAATCCAGAGGGGTTCCCCGTCAGACGGGGCTGACCCTCCAGCGAACCGGCCGCGCTTCGCGGAGCCAGGCCACGATCCAGTCGAGGTCGGCCCCACAGGGAACGAGCACCGTCCGCGGGGCGTAGCCACTCCGGCTGCAGAACATCCAGAGCGAGATGAGGAAGTGCGCGCCGTAAGCGACGGAAGACGCGACCGCGGCGCCGGTGATGCCGTAAGACGGGATGAGGAGCAGGTTCAGCGGCAGGTTCAGTCCGAGCGCCACCGTGGCTGCTTTGGCGCTGAGCCCCGGCTGGCCGAGCGTTCCCGTGAAGTAGGCGGAGAGCACGCGCGAGATGCTGAGGGCGTAGATCCCCGGAAGCAGCGCGACCAGCGCCGGCGCCGCCTCGCTGAATTCGCTCGAGAAGACCAGACGCACGAGCGGTAGTGCGATGGCCCCCACGACGAGCACGCAGGCGCCGACTATCACCGAAACCACCCTGGCGGTCCGCGCCACGTTGTTGGCGCCATCCCTCACCGATCCGTTTGCTACGCGGGGGACGAGCACCGTGGACACGGCCCGGGGCAGGTAGAGGAACAACTCCGCGACCATGACGGCGACGGCGTAGAGCCCGACGGCCCGCGCCCCGGCCATGGCGGCGATGAAGAAAATGTCGATGCGGTACGACAGAAGCATCGCGATGTTGCTGACATGCTCCCGGAGGCCGTAGGAGAGAGAGCGCCGGAAGACGTCGAGATTCGGCCTCAGGGACTTGAAGCGATCCCCGGGGCCCATGAACATGTAGACGGTGAGCCCAAGGGCGAGCACTGCGGCGAGCAGCTGCGCGAGGGCGGCCCCCCCGACACCTGCGTGGAAGACCCCCAGCGCCACGACCAACGTCACAAGCGCGATGACCTGGGCCGAAAGGATGAGCAGGTTCATCCGGAGAAAGCGCTGCGCTCCCTGGAGAAGCGAGAGGATGTGCCCGTTCAGCAACGCCAGCGGGATGACCGTCAGGCCCATCAGGGCGAGGACCGGTGTCACCCCGGGCAGAACCCGGGGGCCGAACCATTGCCACCCCGCCCAGAACAGCGTGATCGAGAGGATCGAGAAGCCGAGCGCGGCCACCACGCTGTTGGCGAAGAGGGTCTCACGGGCAACGCCGCCGCGATTGAGGAAGTAGACGTTGGCCGAACCGAGCCCGAAGCCCGCAAGGGTCACGCCGACCGAGGGGATCAGGAAGACGAGAGTCAGGATTCCCCGCCCCTCCGCTCCGAGCAGGCGGACCGTGATGATGGAGAAAACTATCCCCAGAAGGGTGCTCGCCCCGCGAACAAGGAGCGTCATCATTGTGTCGTGGCCAAATCGCATGTCTAGCAGCCTTATCGGAGAAGGAGTCCTACCTCCTTAGTGCACCGGGGCCGCGGTGCGTGGCAGGGGCAAGAGAAGAAAAATCAAACTATTTTCGGGGGGTTCGGGTCCGCCGTGGGAGGGCTCTTGAAGATTTCGCCGGGGAGAGTTTAACTGCCTGAAATCGTTCAAGAAATCTGCCTGGCTGCCAAGGCCGGGCAGGGCAGTCCGGTCCCGTCGCCCGGTGGCGTCAGGGCCGGGGAGGGGCTTCTTTCGGGTGACACCATTACCCGGGAGCGGTCACTTTCGATACAATGGCTATGCTGCGAGCCTGCCTCTGGTTGTGGAGCCGCCGGGGAAGGGGCTTGCCCATAGTGGGAAATAGTTTTCCCCGGGCTCTGCCGATTCCCGGATGGGGGATTTCT
>JAUYMQ010000224.1 GCA_030698575.1 Deltaproteobacteria bacterium | reverse complement strand
GGCCATCTCCTTGGCAATGACGCTCCCGCCTGCGCCGCTGCCGACGATGCAAACGTCCACGCGCAGATCGAGATCCTTGGGGGTGGCGCTCTGCGCGTAAATCATGTCTTCACACTCCCTTCGTCGAGCGGGAACCTCTGTACGACTTGCGGAACCTCGACCCTGCCGAGCCACGGCCCGTCGTAGTGAATTTCCTTCCAGGTGGCCGGCTGCAGGTAGTACCCCGCCAGGCAAATGCTCCGGACGGCTATGTTGAGCGCGCGCCGGAAGCCGAGGCCGCTGGTCGCCCAGCTCTCCGCGTAGGAGGTTCGCGCCTCAAGGTCCATCTGCGTGAAGCTCTTCAGCGAGAAGCAGAAGAGCAGCGTCGCGTGCTCGAATACGGCCAGGCCCTGCTTGATCAGATCGAGGATTTGAGGCGGAAAGTTCTCGGCGAGACCGTCGAAGAACTTCGCAACGTCAACCCCCTCGGTGGCAGGGTCGACACCGAGGTAAGCCGGGGCGGCGGCGTTGATGATCGCGTACTCCTTGGCGTTGAAGACCTTCAGATCCGGCGGTGCGGCCGGATAGTCAGCGCATCCCGCCGGTAGCAGGCTCGCTGCGCCCAGTACGAGCGTTCCACCCGCTGTTCCCTTGAGGAATCCCCGCCGCGTCATCGCCGGTCCGAAAATTTCCTCAGCGCCGGGACGCCGCGCGTCGGCGGCGCGCCCGGTTTTCGAGGCCGTGTCGTGAGCCATGATCGCTCCGTTGGATGGAGTTAGGCGGGCAGTGCGGCGCCCGGAGAAAAAGCTGCGCCATGATAAGCGGGGCTCGAAGGGGGGGTCAAGTGCCGACCGCCACTGTCATTGCGAGGAGCGAAGCGACGAAGCAATCCCCCCGAGGCGCCTCCCCATTTTACGGCCCCGGTGCTATGGTAGCCGCCTTCCCGTGCCCGCGGAGGTATTCATGGCCAAAACCCCGGAAGTCGTCCTCTACCAGTTCCCCGGGACTGACACGCTCGAATCGATCTCCCCCTTCTGCCTGAAGGCTCACAGACTGCTGAACCGCAAGCGGCTGAAGTTCGCCGTGAAGGATGTGCTGCTGCCCGGCGAGATCAAGAGGGTGAACCCCGTCTGACGCGACAGGAGTAATCAATATGACCGCCCCCGACTTCCGCTTCCTGCTCGTTCCGGTGCTGCTCGTCCTGATTGCGCTCCCCGCCTGCACGGAGCAACGCACCGAGCCCGCCCCGGATGAGCCGGCTTCCCGGCGCGACGTCTCCGAGTACCTTCCGGGAGACGGCCCGGAGGCCCCCGCGTGGGCGCCACGCGCGAATGCGCCGGTGGCCAAGCCCCAGCCGCTGGCCCGCGCTCCGCAAACCACCGAAGATCCCGGTGCTTCCATCCGCGGCGTGATCGGGCTCGCGCCCGATGCGAAGGCGCAGCCGGGCGCCGTCCTCTTCATCATCGCCCGGCCGGCGGGAGGCCCCGGCGGGCCACCCGTCGCCGTAAAACGAATCGCCGCACCCGAATTTCCGCTCACGTACGCGCTCACGGCCGCCGACTCGATGGCGCCCGGACAGCCCCTCCAGGGACGTGTCAATGTAACCGTTCGACTCGACACCGACGGAAACGCGAGCACGCGAGAGGCGGGTGATCTCGTCGGCGCGTTCGGCGCCAACCCCGCGGAGGCCGGACAATCGGGCGTCGACATCCAGCTCGCCCCACCTCAGCCCTGAAGGGGAACACCTTTCGATGGCCATCCTCAAGGTGTCGCAGCTGGGGCATCCCGTCCTCCGTGAACCCTCCCAGAGTGTTCCCGAGAAGCAGATCTGCACGCCCGATTTCCAGCGGTTCATCGACGACATGATCGAGACGATGCGGGAGTACGACGGCGTGGGCCTCGCCGCCCCCCAGGTGCACGTGCCCTGGCGCGTGGCAACCATCGAGGTCGGCGAAAACCCGCGGTACCCCGACGCCCCCGAGGTTCCGCTCCTCGTCATCATCAACCCCGAAATCACGCCCGTCGGGAGCGAGATGGAGGAGGACTGGGAAGGATGCCTCTCCGTTCCGGGGCTTCGCGGCAAGACGCCCCGGCACGCGGCGCTCGATCTGCGCGCGCTCGATCGTGAAGGGAATCCGATCTCTCTCCAGGCAGAGCATTTCTTCGCGCGGGTCATTCAGCACGAGGTGGATCACCTCGACGGCAAGGTTTACCTCGATCGCATGCACGATTTCCGCACTCTGACCCATCTTCAGGAATTCGCCCGCTACTGGCTCGGCGACTGACATGCGGCGCGCTCGGCGCGCCGCATGTCATTGCGAGGAGGGCCGCAGGCCCGACGAAGCAATCCCCCGGCTGCGTAACGTCACGGCATCCCGTCGCTTCCGCGCGCAGGTGGAAGTCCCCGCGCGCTTGGCGTGAAAGGCGGCGCCCGAAGCGCGCCAGCGACCAGTCGCCGTGCAGGGGTCCGCTTCCAGACGTCACCCGCGCGACCTTCGCTGGCGCGCGAGGGGGTGCGCCGCCGTCGCGCCGCGCGGGGACAGGGCCCGCCGAGCACGGAAGCGACGGGATGCCGGGGCACAGCGCGGAAGCGACGGGGCACCCTCCGGGTTGCTCGCATGCTTTCGCACCGAGACGCGGGTGGGTATACTGCCCGGGCCTTGGAGAGGCGCGACAGCAATTTTCGAGATTCTGAGGAGGATTTCATGGCGGACAGGAAGACATCGATGGTGATTTTCTGGATGGGGGTCGACCGCAAGGAGATGGTCCGCGCCGCCCGGGTTGCCGATGATTCAGGCATCGATACGCTCTGGATCCCCGAGGCCTGGTCCTACGATCTGGTGCCGATCATCACGGAGATCCTGCTCAACACCAAGCGCATCAAGGTCGGCACGGGGATCATGAACTGCTTCAGCCGGAGCCCCGCCCTCGTGGCGATGACGACGGCGACCCTGGACGAGATAGGCGAAGGGCGGTTCGTCCTCGGTCTCGGCACCAGCGGGCAGAACGTCATCGAGGGGTTCCACGGCATCCCCTTCTCGAAGCCGCTCACCCGGCTCCGCGAGTACGTGGAGATCGTCCGCCTTCTCCTCGCGGGCGAACGGCTGACAAGTCACAAGGGGGAGATCTACAAGGACATGCGGCACTTCAAACTCGCCTTCACGCCCGTCCGGAAGAACGTCCCCATTTACATCGCGAGCCTGGCAAGGAAGAGCGTCGAGATGGTGGGCGAGATCGCCGATGGGTGGATCCCCACCTTCTGGCCGATCCAGATGTACAAGGAGGGGATCGAGTGGATCGAGGCCGGCGTCGCGCGCTCAGGCCGTGATCCGAAAGAGGTGGACGTGGCCCCCTACATCACGACCATTGCCATGGACGACGTCGAGATGGCCAAGGTGATCGCCAAGCAGCCGATGGGCTTCTACATCGGAGGCATGGGGAAGTTCTACTCGCAGATGCTCACGCGCGCCGGCTACGGTGCAGAGGTGAATCGCGTGAAGCAGCTTTACGACGAGGGAAAGCGCGACGAGGCGAACATGGCCGTCGACGATAAACTGGTCGAGGCGACATCGGCCGTCGGCCCGATGGAGGTCGTGAAAGCCAAGCTTGACGTCTTCCGCGCAGCCGGTGTGACGAACCCGATCGTGAGCTATCCGGCAGGCATGGAGCAGAAGCTGCTCGAGAAGTACATGAGCGACCTCGCGAACTGATGGGTCACGGGAACAGAAAGGATTTTTGAATGGCAGATTCGCCCGCCAGGCCGGAAAAGTTCTTCTTCGACAAGTTCGGACTCGACGACGGAGCCCTCCAGAAAGGCCTCGGCGGCGCGCTGGGGCGCTCCATCGACTATGCCGACGTGTACTTCGAGTACCGGGTGAACGAATCGATCCAGCTCGAGGAAGGGCTGGTGAAGAAAGCCACCCGCGCCATCAATCAGGGAGCGGGTGTGCGCGCGCAGGCGGGCGAGAAGACAGGGTACGGCTTCTCCGACGAAATCACGGTGCAGAACCTCCAGATTGCCGCGAAGACCGCGCGCGCGATCGCCGAGGGCGCCTCCGAGAGCGCGGCCGTTTCCGTCGGCACGCCCAACGCTCCGGCCCGGAATCTCTATCAGGTGCCAAAGCCCGCCACCGACGTCCCGGTTACCGAGAAGGTCGAACTGCTCGATCGCATCGACAAGCTGGCGCGGGCCTGCGACCCGCGGATCAAGAACGTCATCGCGACAGTGGGAAGCGAGCAGAAGCTCGTCATGATGGTCGGCTCCGACGGAACCTACGTGGCCGATGTGCAGCCGCTTCTGCGCCTCAACGTGGTCTGCATCGCGGAGGACGGAGAGAAGCGGCGCTACGGGGTGTACGGGGGCGGCGGGCGCCTCGGTTTCGAGTGGCTCGGCGCCGATCGTGACGGTCGGCCGCGCTGGGAGCACTTCGTGCGCGAGGCAGCGCGGCAGGCGATCCTCGGCCTCGACGCCGTCGATGCGCCGGCCGGTCTGATGGACGTCGTGCTGGGGCCGGGCTGGCCGGGCATTCTGCTCCACGAGGCCATCGGCCACGGTCTCGAGGGGGACTTCAATCGGAAAAAGACCAGCGCCTTCGCCGGCAAGCTGGGCCAGCGGGTGGCAAGCGACATCTGCACGGTCGTCGACGACGGCACCATCGCCGATCGGCGCGGCTCGCTCAATGTCGACGACGAGGGCACGCCCACCCAGCGATCGGTGCTCATCGAGAAGGGAATCCTCCGCAACTTCATGCAGGACAAGCTCAACGCCCGGCTCATGGGAATGGAGCCCACCGGCAACGGCCGCCGCGAAAGCTACGCGCACATTCCCATGCCGCGCATGACCAACACCTTCATGCTCGCCGGGGAGGACGACCCGGCCGACATCATCCGGAGCGTCAAGCGCGGGCTTTACGCCGTGAACTTCGGCGGCGGCCAGGTGGACATCACGAACGGGAAGTTCGTCTTCAGCGCGAGCGAGGCTTATCTCATCGAAGACGGCAAGGTGACTCGCCCGGTGAAGGACGCGACTCTCATCGGCAACGGCCCCGACGTGCTCACGCGGGTATCGCGCGTGGGGAACGATCTCGGGCTCGACGAGGGGGTCGGCACCTGCGGCAAGGACGGCCAGAGCGTGCCGGTGGGCGTGGGCCTGCCCACGATACGCATCGACGGCATTACCGTGGGAGGCACCCAGTGATGAAGAGCGAACTCGATCTTCAAGAAGCCGCCACCCGGGTGATCGAGGCGGCGGGCAAGCGGGGCGCCACCGCCGCCGACGTCATGGCGGTGGTGGAGCGGGCGCTGAGCGCGTCCATCTACCTGGGCTCGGTCGACAAGCTGAAGACCGCGAGCGAGCGGGCGCTGGGCCTGCGGGTGTTCTTCGGGCACCGCTCCGCGAACACGAGCACCAGCGACTTCTCGAAGGCCTCGCTGGATCAGCTCGTCGAGGACACCTGCTCGCTGGCGCGCGTGACCGCCGAGGATCCCCACGCATCCCTTCCCGACCCCGCCGAGCTTGCCCACGGAGCGCTGCCGGATCTCGATCTGCACGATCCCGAAGGCGCATCGCTCTCGGTCGAGGATCAGATCGAGCGCGCCCGCCGGGCCGAAGGTGCGGCACGGGCCGTGGATCCCCGCGTCACGAACATGGACGCCGCCGACTGGGAGGGGCGCGAGTCGCGCAGGGTGCTCGCCAACTCCCACGGCTTCGTGGGCGAGGTCGCGGGCACCGAGTTCTTCCTTTACGTGGCGCCGATTGCCGAGGAGAACGGCGCCATGCAACGCGCCGACAACTTCACGGCAGCGCGAAAGGTCTCCCGGCTCGAGGATTCCGAGAAGCTCGGACGCATTGCCGGCGAGCGGGCGCTCCGCCGCCTGGGGGCGCGGAAGATCCGAACCGCAAAGCTTCCCGTGATATTCGACGCCGACACCGCCTCTTCGCTCATCGATCACCTGGGAGAGGCCGTCTCGGGAACGAGCGTGTACAAGGGCGTCAGCTTCCTCATCGACAAGGTGGGTAAGAAGATCGGCCCCGAACGCCTGACGGTCGTCGACGACGGCACTCTTCCGGGCGCGCTCGGCTCGAGCCCCTTCGACGCGGAGGGGCTGCCCGTGCGGCGCAACGTCGTCGTCGACAAAGGCGTGCTCCGGACCTGGCTGATGGACACCTACAGCGCCCGCAAGCTCGGCCTCCGCTCGACCGGAAACGCGCAGCGGGGCATCTCGAGCTCGCCGAGCGTCGGTTCGCACAACCTCTTCCTCGAGCCCGGAACCGAAACTCCGGAGGATCTGATCCGGTCGGTCAAGGCGGGGCTTTACGTCACCGAGCTGATCGGCTTCGGCGTGAACCCGGTGACGGGCGACTATTCGCGCGGGGTGGCCGGCTTCTGGATCGAGAACGGCGAGCTGGCCTATCCTGTCGAGGAGATCACGATCGCCGGCAATCTCCTCACGATGTACGACCGCATTGAGGCCGTCGCGAACGACCTCGACTTCCGCCGGAGCGTGACCG
>JAUYMQ010000201.1 GCA_030698575.1 Deltaproteobacteria bacterium | reverse complement strand
GAGCCGGAAACGGCTGACGGGATTCACTCGGATCTAGCCGAATCGACACCACGAATCGACACCACGGCTCCAACTCCAACAGAACAGGAACCCCGCCCAGTGCCGTAGCACCAAGCGAGGCTCGCTCTTCCAAACAATGGGCCCGGGAGGAGGCCGGCCGGGGGTAGGCGATTCCTCCGCGGGTTCCTCCACCGGTTCCTCCGGCGGTTCCAATCCGTTTCCTACGTTGTTTCCTTTGCACTTTCCTCCGGTGTTTCCCACCTCACCGGGACGTGTACCGGGACGTCCACCGGAACGTCTACCGGGGCTTTTTGCCGAACGGGGCGCCGAACAGGTAGCCGAACGGGTGCCCGAACGATCCGCCGAACGACGCCCCGAACGGCGGGTACGGCGTTCAAAGGCGTTCAGTACGCCGCTCAGTACGGCCTGCAGTACGGCGTTCAGCGTGGGTTTCAGGTTGGTTTCCCAGGCGAGACGCGCGAATGGGACACCACGTAGGAACGCAGGTGGGAACGCAGACAGGATCGAACCAGGACGCTCCACCCAAGTTGCGCTGGTGGTCGCTCGCACGCGGTAGAGAACCGCATCACTCTCTTAACCCCGGGTCGGAAACCCTGGTGGAGATCTCGGTGGAGATCTAGGTGCAGAGCCCGGTGGAGAGGCCGGTGGAGAAGCACTCTCCAGTGCCACAGCCAGGGACCAGTCTGCCCCCTCAATGGGAACAATTTGTCATATTGTAGCTTGACTTTTGGAGTAGCTAAATGTTAACATCCTTCCATGCGCAAACCCCGGCTCGGCTCTTCTGAGCTCCTCCGTCTCCCGCTCGACGTGGCTCGTGCCATCCGCCGCCGGGCGGCCCGGGCCGACATCACCCTGGCCGAAGCGGCTCGGCAACTGATGCTCCCGAAGGAGCACGGGCAGGCGCTGGATCTCCCGGAACACGCGCGGTGGCTGCAGCTCCGCCTGCTCCGGAGCCGGGACGAGCTCGTGCAGGTGTTCGAGGATGCCGCGGTCGATGCGCACGTGATCGACCAGGCGATCGGGGCCCTCAACGCGCTGGCGCTCCACTGGCCCGAAGAAGACCACGATGACTTCGACTACGCGACCTATATGCAGCACGGCCTTTAGGGCCCTGCGATACGGCCCCGCAGTTCCAGCCGCGCGATTCGCGCGGCTTCGTGCTTTGGGGCGGGTTGGAAGGCACAAGCGAGAGTGACCGTCGAGACCCGGCAAGAGTTCCTGTCCCGCTGGCGAGCCGAATGCGAGCGACTGAAACGGCTCGGCGCCTTGGTCGATCCGGCCAAGCTGCTGGACGAAGTGCTGGCCGACGCCGAGGCGCTCTTCCGGTCCCAGGAGCATGACGCCCTCACACTCACCGAGGCGGCCCGAGAATCGGGCTACTCGGCGGGACACCTGGGGCGCCTGGTGCGAAGCGGAATAATTGCCAATGTGGGCCGCCCGAGCGCCCCGAAGATTCGCCGCGCGGACCTTCCGCGGAAGGCAACCGGGTTGCGGCGGTCGGGAACAACCGTCAAGCTTGTAGGTGCAACACCCGGGCAGATCGCGCGGGCTGTCGTGACCTCCAAACCAGGAGATCCACGATGACCCACGTAACCACGCGGTGGAGTTTCTCCACCGGCGAGCGCGGCCGGAACCGGGTGCGCGCGTTCGAGCACCCGCAAACCGGTCGCATCTTCCTCGAGCTGTATGAAGACGGCAGGCGCAAGCGGATCGCCCTGCAGCACCGCGACCGCGAAGCCGCGAAGGCGAAGGCCGAGGAAGTGGCCATGGCGCTGCGGCGGCAGGAGCCGCCGCTCGGCGCCGCGCTACAGCTGCAAACGCTCTTTGACAACTACCTGCGTGAGGTGACCCCGCAGAAGAGTGTGAGCAGCCAGAGCCACGATCGCCGCGCGGCGAACTTGTTCCTCGAATTGTTCGGACCGGACCGCCAGGTGGCGACGCTCAACCGCCGCGACTGGGATGCCTTCATGCGGCGGCGACGGGCGGGAAGCGACGGACGTGCAGGTCGCGTCCACGGAAAGCCGGTCGGGGACCGCGTGATCACTCAGAACCTGAAATTCCTGCACGCCGTGCTCAATTGGGCGACGATGGCAGGGGACGGGACGGGCAGATACCTGCTCGAGCGGAACCCCCTGAAAGGGTTTCCCTTCCCGAAGGAGTCAAACCCCAGTCGGCCCATCGTCACCGACGAGCAGTATCGAGCCATGCTCGCGATCGGCGGGCACGTCAGCCCGCTGTTCAAGCTGGCGCTCATCCTGGCCCATGAAACCGGCCATCGGATCGGGTCGATTCGAAGGCTGCGGTGGTCGGACATGGACTTCGAGCACGGGAAGATTCGGTGGCGTGCCGAGAACGACAAGATCGGTTTTGAACACGAGACGGTCGTCACCGAGGCGGCGCTGGACGCGCTCGAGCGCGCACGCCAGGAGCAGCAATCCATCGGCGATGCATGGGTCTTCCCCTCCCCGGGGAACCCCGCCGAGCCCTGCTCGCGGCATCTGGTGCGCGATTGGTGGCAGCGGGCGGAAGCGTCGGCCGGCGTACCACGTGTGAAGGGTCTCGGGTGGCATAGTCTCCGCCGGAAGTTCGCGACGGAGTTGAAGCACACGCCGCTGAAGGACCTGTGCTACCTGGGCGGGTGGAAGGAGCCGCAGACCGTGCTCAAGTGCTACCAGCGGGCCGACGAGGGGACCATGCGCGAGGCGCTGGCGAGCCGGAAGCGGCTGACGGGATTCACTCGGATCTAGCCGAATCGACACCACGAATCGACACCACGGCTCCAATTCCACCAAAGCAGGAACCCCGCCCAGTGCCGTAACACCAAGCGGGGCTCGCAGTTCGCTGCAATGGGCCTGGGTAGAGTTGAACTACCGACCTCACGCTTATCAGGCGTGCGCTCTAACCACCTGAGCTACAGGCCCGCCGTCTTCACTCCCACTCGCGCTTCGGCCCCTTCTTCGGCCGGAACTCGTCGTCATCCCCCTCGTCGAACTCGTCGTCGAGATCGTCGTAGTCGTCGTCCTCGAGATCCTCGTCGTCGAGCTCGTCCTCGTCCAGCTCGTCATCGAAGTCTTCGTCGAGCTCCTTGTCCTCTTCGAATTCTCCGAACTCCTCGTCGACCTCGTCGCTCCTCCGCTTGAGCGACCAGTGGGCCGACGTGTCGCGGGCCTGCATTGCCACCTCCGGCTCGGGTTGCCTGGGAACGGCCCTGACTGCCCTACTCCTCCATCGAGGCCCGCTTCTCGCTGCGGGCCAGCTTGCGGCGGCCGGTCGCGCCCAACACACGCTTCCGCAACCGGAGCGACGACGGCGTGACTTCGATCAGCTCGTCGTCTTCGATGTACTCCAACGCCAGCTCCAAGGTCACCTGGCGTGGCGGCTCCAAGATAATCATCTCGTCCGACGCCGTCGTGCGCATGTTCGTCAGCTTCTTTTCCTTCGTGGCGTTCACGTCGAGGTCGCCCGCCCGCACGTGCTCGCCGATAATCATACCCTCGTACACCGGATCGCCGGGCTGCACGAACAGCGTGGCGCGCTCCTGCAGATTGAAGAGGGCGAACGCCACGACGGCCCCTTCCCGATCCGCCACCAGCACCCCGCGGTTCCGCCCCGCCAACGGGCCGGCCCACAGATCGTACTCGAAGAAGCGATGGTGGATGATCCCCGTGCCGCGCGTATCCGTCAAGAACTCCGACCGGTAGCCCAGCAGGCCCCGTGCCGGAATCTTGAAGCGCATCCGCACCATCCCCAACCCCGGATTCTTCATGTCGAGCATCGTCGCCCGCCGGGGCCCCAGCTTCTCCATGACTACCCCAACGTACCCTTCGGGGCAATCGATCATCAGCTCCTCGTAGGGCTCCAGCTGGCGCCCCTCGGCGTCCTCGCGCGGAATGATCCGCGGCCGGCTCACCTGGAACTCGTAGCCCTCCCGCCGCATCGTCTCCATCAGGATGCCGAGGTGCAGCTCGCCCCGGCCCGACACCGTGAAGGCGTACGGCGTATCGGTGTCCTCCACCCGCAGCGCGACGTTGCGCTCGAGCTCCCGATACAGCCGCTCCCGCAGCTGGCGGCCCGTCACGAACTTGCCTTCGCGGCCCGCGAGTGGCGAGTTGTTCACCAGGACGTCCACCGAGATCGTCGGCTCTTCCACCGCGATGCCCGCCAGCCGGTCGAGATGGTCCGGCGCCGTCACCGTCTTGCCGATCTCGACCCCGGCGATGCCGGCAATGGCGACGATCTCGCCGGCCTGCGCGCTTTCGAGCTCGGCGCGCTCCAGCCCCTCGAACGCGAACAGCTTGACGATCCGCGCCTGATCGTACGACCCCTCACCCACCGGACCCGGCTCGCCGATCGGCAGCAGGGCGACCGTGTCGCCGACGTGCACCTCGCCCCGCTCGATGCGGCCGATGCCGATCCGCCCCAGGTAGGATGAATAGTCGAGCGTCGAGATCAGCATCTGGAACGGTCCCGAAGCGTTCGCTTGCGGCGGCGGGATCGTCTCCAGAATCGCGTCAAAGAGCGGCGTCAAAGCCGTGCCCGGGTGCTCCATCTCCACCGTCGCCGTGCCATGGCGGCTCGACGTATAGAGGAAGGGGCAGCTGAACTGCTCGTGCGAGGCATCGAGATCCATGAGCAGCTCGAGCACTTCGTCGTGCACCCGCAGCGGCTCGGCGTCGGGCCGGTCGATCTTGTTGACCAGCACGATCGGCTTGAGACCGAGCGCCAACGCCTTCCCCGCCACGAACCGCGTCTGCGGCATCGGCCCCTCGGCGGCATCGACGAGCAGCAGGAAGCCGTCCACCATCCGCAGAATCCGCTCGACTTCCCCCCCGAAGTCGGCGTGCCCCGGCGTGTCCACGATGTTGATCTTCGTATCACCCCAGCGCACCGACGTGTTCTTCGCCAGGATCGTGATGCCGCGCTCGCGCTCCAGGGGGTGGGAATCCATGACGCGCTCGGCGACCTGCTGGTTGGCGCGGAACACGCCGGCCTGGCGCAGCATCTGATCCACGAGCGTCGTCTTGCCGTGGTCGACGTGGGCGATGATAGCGATGTTGCGGATCTTCACTGACTTAAGTCCTTGGTCCCGTAAATGAGGGCGGCAGTATAAATGGGTGGCTGGACCCAAACAAGGGCGGCGGGGGGGGGGGGCGGCAGGCCGCGCCCCCTAGGTACAGGTCGGCTCGCGCTCCACCTGGACGGTCACGTGCGCGATCCCCAGCGCCCGCATCCGCCCCTGCACCTCTTCCAATATGGGCTGGTTGTCAGCGGGGTTTTTGACCACCAGATGACCGCTCATCGCGACCACCCCGCTCGTGACGGTCCACAGATGCAAGTCGTGGACCGAGTCCACGCCGGGAACCGACGCGATGCGGTCATGGACGTCGTGGAGTGCGATGTGGGCGGGCGCCGCCTCCAGCAGGACCTCCGCGCTCTCCCGAACCAGGCGCCATGCGCTGATCAGCACCAGCACTCCGATGCAGAGGGAGATCAGCGCATCCGCCGCCGTCCACCCCGTAAGCAGGATGACGGTTCCCGCCACCAGCGCGCCGACCGAGCCCAGCAGGTCATTCACGACGTGGAGGTACGCCCCGCGCTGGTTGAGCGAATGTTGATGTCCCCGATGCAGGACGGCCACGGCAGCGACGTTCGCCACCAGCCCCACGCCGGCCACGCCCAGCAGCAGCGGGGCGTCCACCGTCGTGGGCACGCGCAGCCGCTGGACGGCCTCGAGGCCGATAGCCCCGGCGATCGCGATCAGGAGGGCGCCGTTGATCAACGCGGCGAGAATCTCGATCCGCAGGAACCCGAACGAGCGCTCGGCCGTCGCGGGGCGCTGCGCGATGCGCGCCGCGAGCAGGGCGAGCGCCAGCGCCGCGGCGTCCGCGAGCATGTGGCCGGCGTCGGCGAGGAGGGCGAGCGAGCCGGCGAGCCACCCGCCCACGACCTCGACGACCATGACGACGGCGGTGATGGCGAGGGCGAGGGTGAGGCGGCGCCGCGTCTCGGGATTGATGGGCGCGCGATACGTGCAATGCGCTTCGACTGGCAGCACCGTCAAAACATAATAGGTTGTTTCGGGACCGGATGACTGAACCTTCGTTTGGCGCCATCGCGCTGCGTCTCGGCGCCGTCTTGCTGCTCGTGGCGGCGAATGCGTTCTTCGTCGCCGCGGAGTTCGCGCTCGTCGCGTCGCGGCGCACGCGCATCGATGCCTGGGCGCGGCGCGGCGACCGCAAGGCCGTCGTCGTCCGGAAGGCGCTCCTGTCGCTCGACCGCTACATCTCAGGCACCCAGCTCGGCATCACGCTGGCGAGCCTGGGGCTCGGCTGGATCGGCGAGCCGGCGGTCGCGACGACGATCGAGCACCTCTTTGCCGGGTTCCCCGCGCCCTTCGACGCGGTCGCGACCCACAGCGTGGCGTCCGCCCTCGCGTTCACCGCGATCACGTTCCTGCACATCGTGCTCGGCGAGCTCGCCCCCAAGGCGGTGGCGCTGCTGCATCCCGAATCGACCAGCCGGTGGGTGGCGCCGCCGCTCATGCTCTTCACCGCCGCCACCAATCCGTTCATCTGGGCCCTCAACGGCACGGCCAACGCCCTGCTCCGGCTGTTCGGGGCCCGCCCGCAAACCGAGCGGGAGCGCGTGCACTCGCCCGAGGAGCTGCGTATGCTCGTCGAGCAGAGCCGCAGCACCGGCGGCCTGCGCGCCGGCGACGCGCGGCTGCTCGAAGGCGTCTTCGAGTTCAGCGAGAAGAACGCGCGCGAGGTGATGACGCCGCGCACCGACATCATCGCGCTGTCGGGAGACCACGGCCTGGCGCAGGCGGCGGACGAAATCGCCGCCGCCGGGCGCTCCCGCTACCCCGTGATCGGCGAATCCATCGACGACGTCATCGGCACCGTGCACGCGAAAGACGTGCTGCGCGGACTGCGGGAAGGCAAAGACTTCGCCGTGCGCGACATCGCCCGGCCGGCCTTCTTTGTTCCCGGCACCCGCGAAGTCGAAGACGTGCTGGCCGACATGAAACGGCAAAAGGTCCACCTCGCCATCGTGCTCGACGAGTTCGGCGGCACTGCGGGGCTCGTAACGATGGAGGACCTGCTCGAGGAAATCGTGGGGCCGATCTACGACGAATACGATCAGGCGAGCGCCCCCGGATCCGCGGCGGGGGCGGCATCAGGCGGCCCGCCGATCTTCTCCGGCGGCACCGACGTCGCCGACGTCAGCCGCGCGTTGAAGCTGCCCCTCGATGACGCCGATTACACGACCATCGGCGGAATGCTGTTCGGCCGGCTCGGCCGGCTGCCCAAGGTGGGCGATCGCGTCACCGTCCAGGGCGCGACATTCGAGATCCTGGAAATGGACGGCCGCCGGGTCGGCCGCGTGCGCGTCTGGCCGCAGACGGCCGCGCGCGCGCCGGAGC
>JAUYMQ010000199.1 GCA_030698575.1 Deltaproteobacteria bacterium | reverse complement strand
ATCGACTCGACGCTATTCCGGATGGCCATCGCGCAGCGGATGGCCCGCGCGGGCCCGTCGAAGGTGGCAAAGAAGCCATCGCCGGCGTTGTCGACCTCGGTGCCCCGAAACCGCTCCAGCTCGTGGCGCACCAGCGCGTGGTGCCGCACGAGCCGCTCGGCCCAGCCGCGATCGCCCAGCTCCGCCGCTTTCTCGGTCGAGCCGACGATGTCGGTGAAGAGGATGGTGGCGAGGATGCGATCAACCTCCGGCTCCGCCCGGTCGCCCGTGAGGAATTCCCGGACCTCTTGCAGCGCGAGATTGGGACTCCGCCTGAAGAAGAGCGCGTCGCCGCCCGGCATCTCCCTGAACGCGGCGCCGGGGATGTGCTCGGCGATGTACCGGCCGGTCTCCACGGGATAGGCGCGGCTGTCGCGGTGACCAATGACGAGGGTCGGCGCCGTGATGGCCGGAAGCACGGGACGCAGATCGGCCTCCTCGACGGTGTCCCAGCAAGCATCGAACAAGCTGGGTGAAATCGAGAGACGCACGTAGCGGGCGTACCACTGGGCGAACTGAGGGTCGCCGGCGGCCTTGGGATCGCTGAGGCGAAGACCCTCTACCGTTCCCCGGGTGCGCTTCAGGAACTGCACAAGCCGCGTGAGCTGCTCGGGCGTCGCGCCAAAGGGGTAGTCGGGCGCCGCGGCGATGCGGGCACTCGTGTCGACCAGCACCATCGAGCGCACGCGGCGGGGCGCCGTCGCCGCGAAGAGCATGATGGCCCAGCTTCCGAGGTTGAGTCCCAGAAGGGACGCCCGTTCCGAACCCACCGCATCCATGACCGCCTCGATCTCCTCGGCGCCGCCCTCCACTGCCAGGCCCATGGATACGGCGGTTACAGGGGGAGGATCGGAGATGCCGCAGCCCCGGTGATCGAAGAGAATGAGGCGACTGAAGGAGGCCAGCTCGCGCAGGTAGCTTTCGAACCGTGGATCCTCCCACATGAGTTCCATGCAGTTGGTCCAGTCGGGCGACATGACGAGATCGAACGGGCCGTCGCCGATCGTCTGGTAGCCGATGCGTCCGATCCGGCTGTCCGTGTATTTGGTTTCAATGGAGAGGGGCATGGCGCGCCTAGGCGAAGGGCTTCATGGCCATCGCGGCGATGAGAAGCGCGAGAGCCAGGATGTCCGCCCGGGTGACCTTCCTGATGTCGTCCGAGAGCGGCGCGGAAGGCGGTGCGAGGATCACGAAGGAGGCCATGCTCACGAGCCCCGCCACACCCGCGACGGTCTGGAGCGAGGCGCAGAAGCCGGCAAGCATCAGGAACGCTCCCAGCAGTCCGAGAAGCACAGCCCGGTGCCGTAGCAGCACGAGGAGGTTCCGGTCCGTGCTGCGGATGCCGTAGAGTCGCTCGATGTGGCCCGCCGAGATCACACCCACGACCGGGACCAGATTGATCAGCCCCGCGACCACGAAGAGGACCGTCACCACCGTCGCCATGCTCCATCCCTTGCTAGGACCAGAACGCGTCGACCGCGTACAGATCCCAGACGAACTCCCAGATCTCGACGGCGCGGCCACCCTCGAGCCGGATCTTGAGGCAGGTCGGATTGTCGAGCTTGCGTCCCTCCCGCTCGCCGTGCCCCCGAAAGAACGCCACCGCGTGCGTGTCGTTCGCGAGCACCTCCTCGAGATCGAGATGAAAGCTGCCGTCGGTGAGTTGCGGCACTCGCGCCAGGAATGCGAAGATTCCCGCGTGCCCCGCGTGCAAGCCCGCGAGCTTGCCGTCCCGCCCGGGGAAGTGCCACACGGCGTTCTCGGCGAGCGAATTCTGAATCGTCGCGATGTCACCCTCGCGGAAGGCGGCAAAGAGCGCGCGGATGCGCGCTGCGTTCGGGTGCTCGCTCATCGTTTCAGCCTCCGGGAAGCCGACCAGCCGAGTTCGGGTCAGGGAACTTTCTCACACGGTAGACCAGCCAGCCGTAGGATACCAGCAGGGCGGGGGCGAGCAGTGTTGAAAGAGCCGTGATCATGAAGAGCACCCCGTAGGCCGTGTCATTGGGTGATCGCTGGCTCTCCCGCACGCCCGACATGAAATCGAAGACGACGTGCTCGAGGTTGAGCATCGTGAGCAAGTTGACAATCAGAACCAGCGGGAGACAGGCGGCAATCAGAATCGTGAATCTGCCGAGGCCCGCCGATCGCCTGAGAAAGAGCACGAGCAAGGCGACCCGCCAGGCCGCCACCACGGCGAGAAACCAGGCGTTCACCGACTGGGCAGCGCCGAGCGGCATGAACCGCTCGACCGGAATGGCGTAGAGGAGCGCGGGAGGAGAGGTGAGCGCGACGAAGACCAGCACGTTGCGGTAGCGCCATCGCTCGGGTTTGAGGGGCGCCAGAATGGCCCAGAGAAGGAGCGAGAAACAGAAGACGTAGGCCACGGATCCGAGGCCGAGATGCTGCCAGATTGCGGCGCGCGGGTTGTCCCAGTAGCGCCCCATGCCAGCCAGCCAGGTGAAGAACAAGCCGAAGGCGAGATAGCCGCCCCAGTGCACGCCTCGGCTCGGGGTGAAAGGTTGGAAGGTCAGCAGCCTGAACTCATCACCGATGAGGGCGCGCAACGCCATGGCCGGTATATCCCCTAGCGAAGCCTGGCGCGCAGCGCTGCTTTCACCGCAGCCCATTCGGGCGCGATGATGCTGTAGCAGACCGAGTCGCGGTAGCGGCCGTCGGGCATGATCATGTGGTAGCGGAGCACGCCCTCTTCCCTGGCGCCGATCCTGACCAGAGCGTTGCGCGAACGCTCGTTCAGAACGTCGGTCAGGAACTCGACGCGCACGCACCCCCAGGTTTCGAAAGCGTGGGTCAGCATGAGGAGCTTGGCCTCGGTGTTGAGGGAGGTGCGCTGGAAGGTTGCGGCCAGCCAGGTATAGCCGATCTCCACGCGAAGATCGGCCGGCTCGATGTGGCAGAACCGACTGCTGCCCGCGACGTTCCCGGAGCCCCGGTGGATGATGGCGAAGGGAAGCTGGCGCCCTTCATCCCGGGCCGCAAGCGCGGCGTCGATGTAAGCCGCCATCGTTTTCTGCGACGGCACGCGGGTAACGTTCAACTTCCAAAGCCCGCCGTCTCGGGCGGCCTCGACGAGCGCGTCGCGATGGGCTTTCGTCAACGGCTCCAGCCGGACGTGCATGCCCTCTAGCGTGACGGGTGACAGATCCAGCGTGCGTTCCTCTTGCTGCATGAGGGCGGACCTTCCGTCGGCGGCGGAGGGGTGTGCAGTCCCCCTCAGACCCCGGTATTTTTCGAAAGCAGATCCCGGATGATGGTGCCCACATCGTAGCGCTCGTCGCCCGGTTGGGCGGGCGCCTGGCTCTCGAAGGCCGCCATGATCTCGCGGTACCGCTCCTCGGCGAATGTGCGCGCGTGCGCGTGCGTCACGATATAGAAGTCCTCCCGCTCGACGCCGGCCACGGCGCGCCGCCCCACATCGAGCGGGTTGGTGCCGCGCGCCATGATCGCGCGCGTGATGGCTTGCGGATCGCTCGGCCCGCCGTACTGCCCAGGGCGCCGTTCTGCGGCCTTCCAGAACTCCGTGTCGACGAGGCCGGGGCAGAGAACGCTCACGCCCACGTGGTCGGGAAGCTCGCGGCGAAGAACGTCCGAGAGGCCGAGCACGGCGTGCTTGCTCGCCGTGTAGAAGCCGGCGAAGAGATGGGCAACGCCGAAGCTGTGCTCTGAACCGGTGTTCACGATCCAGGCGGGGGTGTCCTGGTCGCGGAAGCGGCGCCCGAAGGCCTTGCAGCCGTACCAGAGGCCGAAGACGTTCACCGAGAAAAGCCAGGCCAGATCCTCCGCGCGGGAATCGAGCAGCGCGGCCCCCCCGGCCGCACCGGCATTGTTGAAGAGAAGATCCACCCGCCCGAATTCACGCCAGGCACGATCGGCCAGCGCCTCCACCTGCGCCTCGTCGGCTACGTCGCAGGCCACACCGAGGGCGCGAACGCCCGTCGCCTCCAGCTCGCCGGCGACGACCACGGCCCGTTTCTCGTCGAGGTCGGCCACGATCACCGCCGCCTTCTTCTCGGCAAGTGCGTGCGCGATTCCCCGGCCGATACCGCTCGCCCCGCCCGTCACGACGGCTGTCTTTCCCTGGATCTCCATGCATGGCCTCCTGGAGAGTTGGTAGCGCCGGACTATAGCGCCGCGGGCCGCGCGTTACTCCCTCGCGCGGCTGGCGAGCAGGCGGTCGATTTGATTGGCGAACGCCTCGCGATCGCGCTTGCTGAAGGCCGCTGGGCCGCCCGTGATCGTCCCGCCGCTTCGTAGCTCGTCCATGAAATCGCGCACCGAAAGCCTCTCGCCGATGTTCTCCGCGGTGTAAAGCTCGCCGCGCGGATTCAGCGCCTGTCCGCCCCGCTCGATGACCCTGGCGGCCAGCGGAACGTCGGCGGTGATCACCAGATCGCCCTTCTCCACCTGCTGCGCGATGTGCTGATCGGCCACGTCGAACCCCCCAGACACGATGATGCTGCGGATGTAGAGCGAGCGTGGCGTGCGGATCGGCTGATTCGCGACGAGGATGACCGGAATCTCCGTCCGTGCGGCCACGCGAAAGAGAATCTCCTTGATGGCCGCCGGGCATGCGTCGGCATCGACCCAGATCTGCATCGGTCTCCTAGGGGCTCTCTTCCTTTCGTGCCGCTCCCCCGAAAGTCTCACCCCCCGTTCGCAGGTAGGCATCTTCGTCGGGGGTGGAGGGCCTGCCGAGCACGGCGTTTCGATGGGGAAAGCGCCCGAAGCGCTCGATGATCTCCCGGTGACGCCGGGCGTAGTCGGCGAAGGACTCGAAAGACGGGGCCATCCCCGCCGGCGCGCGCGCCACCTGGGCCTCCATGAGGGCGACGGAGCGTTCCTGCAGCGCGAGGTCCTCTGCGTGCTCGAAGGGAAGATACAGGAAGTAGGCCTCCACCGGGTGGAGCGCCTGGTCGAAGCCTTTATGCACGGCTTCGAGCGCAACGCGGAGCGCGTTCTCGTCGTAGGAGAAGGCGCTCCCGCTTTCGCGAAAGAGATTTCGGGGAAACTGATCCATCACGAGGATCAGTGCGAGGGCTGAACGCGGCGCATCCGACCATGCGTCCAGCTCGCCTCCCGCGGCGCGCTCTGGGAGCGCGCCAAAGCGATCCGCGATTTCACGATCGAAGGCGTCGTCGCGCGTGAACCAGCACGCCGCCCGCGCCTTGAGCGCCTCCGGCGAGCGGCACGCGTCGCTGAACCAGAACGCGATAATTTCTTCACTCATTTTGTCAACGGTGGATGTCATGGCCGCCCCTGTCGATCGATCCCGGCTGCGCACCCAGCAGCGCGATCAGGTCTGCATCATTCCGCGACGGGGTGCCGGCGTGCCGTAGGTGTCTTCCGTGAGTGGGGCACCGATCTCGGCGAGCGCCGTGCGGTGCTTGGCCAGCGGCGTCCGGATGAGCCGGTCCTCGAAAAACTTCACAGCCTGGAAGCCGGCGAGCCCGAGCGTGCGATCGACAAAGGCCGCCGTCCGCGGCCAGCGTTCTGTGTCCACGCGAAAACCGGCGAAGCGCGCGTTGCGAAAGAAACTCGCGATGGCGATGTCGGCGACCGTGGGATCGCCGAAGATATAGCCTTCCGCAGGCAACTCGCCTTCGAGATAGTCGAGAACGTGCGGGATCTCCTCCGTCAACGTCCGGTTCAAGATCGCGGTGTCGGTCTTCTTGCGCCAGACAAAGGGATTGATGACAGCCTGGTTGAACAGCCGCCAGATGAACACCTCGCCCATGCGGGTGTCGGCAAACTCCTCCAGCCAGCGCGCGCGGGCTCTTTCTGCGACGCCTCGCGGGTATAGCGCGGGCTCGGGATGGCGCTCCTCGAGGTATTCGCAGATGACGGTGGAGTCGGAAAGCGTCACGTCGGCGTCGATGAGCACGGGTATTCGCCGCAGCGGACTCAGCTTCGAGAAGCGGTCATCGCCCATGAAGGGAATGATGGGATCGATCTCATAAGGAACACCCTTCATGTGAAGGCAGACCAGAACCTTCCGCACGTAGGGCGAGAGGTAGGAACCCACAATGCGCACTCGCGCGCTCATTCGGGCGGTAGCCAGCCGGCCGTCCGCCATCCCTCTGTCATCTTCTCGACCAGGGCGGGTGAGTTCAAGGCCCGGAGGTGCGAGAGGGTGAAGCCGGGGGCGAGACGTCGTTGCATGGGAGGGGGCTCCGGATGGCGGGCTACTCGACGGGGAGGCCGGCGTCCTGCCAGCCCTGCATGTGGCCTTCGAGATCTCGCACGTTCGTGTAGCCGGCGCCGGCAAGCACCTCCTCCGCCATCGCGGCACGCCGGCCGCTGCGGCAGTGAACGACGATCTCGTCAGTCTTCGCCCCTCCGAGCTCGTCCATCCGGTTCGCTAGCTCGTCATGGGGAATGTTCACCGCGCCGGGAATGTGGCCGGATACGAACTCGTCCGCCGTGCGGACGTCGAGGACGAGGGGCGCATCGCCGGCTTCCAGCCGCCGCGATAGCTCCTCGCGCGAGATCACCGCGCCGGGTTCGGCCGCGGGGCCGCAGGCGAGCAGGAAGATGATCGAGAGCGCGAAGATTGCGGGGACGCGCGGCATGAGCACGCGGGTGGTTCTGGCCGAGCTCGACTGCATGGGGACCTCTATGATGGGAGGTTGCTGCGGCGTGCTCATTTCACGCCAATCTCCGACTGGCGCTTCTCTACGGCTTCCTTGGCTTCCTTCAGCCCGACCCCGTGCAACTTCCTGTAGACCTTGATGGCTTCGATCTTGTGACCCAACAGGATGAGGCGGTCGACGTCGGCGCCGGTCTCCTGGCCCTCCCGGGGATAGACGCCGGAGTTTCGGAGCTGCTCGTCCTTGCGCCGGCCGAGCGTGACGAGGACGAACCCCGCGCCGATCAGGATGAGGATGATGACAAGCACCTGTGCGCGCAAATGCATCCCTCCACACTGCCCGGCACGCGGAACAGGCCACGCGTCCTCTTTGAATCCTCTGTGCGCGGTTCGGGCCGCCCGCCCGTCTCCAATGCGCATAAGCGCGCGTTCAGAGAGCGCACGGAGAGAATGCCACAGGCTGTCCAGGATTAAAAGTCTGGGAGCGTGCGCACCCTCAATGCTGCACGCTTTCCGGCACGTCGCCACCGGCGGCGGGTCTGGCCCGCGATTGTTCCGCTGCCTCAGCATGGGCGCGCGCGAGTGCGAGCGCGCGCTGCATGTTTCGACGCCAGAGGACCTTTACGATGAAGGCGGCCAGCGGGCGGGTGAAGCGTGAGCGCGGCTCGAAGGCGTAGCGCCAGCGCGCCCGCGTTTGCTGCGCGGCCGCGGTTGAGCCTGACGCGCCGTCCGGAACAGGCTCGAACCACCAAGCTCCCCGCATGCCGCGCACCAGAAACCGGAAAGGGCCGGTGAGTTCATCGATCACATAGGCAAAGTGACGCGGCCGCTCGACGAGCGTCAACGCCTCTCGCATGCCGCTTCCGTCAGAGAGACGGATGGTCCGTGTCTGACCCGGCGCATCCCAGGCGCCAGTCTGATCTTCGACCGATGCCACGGCGGGGAGCGGGCCGTAGCCCCGTAAAATGAGGCGCAGATCGATCGGCGCGAAGACGTCGAAGGTCGTCTCCAGCGTTGCGCGCACGCTGCCCGAGACCTCGACGACGATGTCACGCATGGCTGCAGGGCTCGGGATAGGGCGGCCTCGAAAGGCCGCGATAAGGGTGGGGGGATCGGTTCACTTCGATGCGGGCGGTCGCCAGGAGGGCGACTGATAGCCACTCTTTCCGTCTTGGCGCGTCTCGTCCGCGAGAACCAGCGCCAGCCAGGGGGCGACGACGATTCCGGACATTTCGTCCTGCGAGAAGAAACGCACGTCCAGCGTCTCGACGTTATCGGGACGCATGTTGCCGCCCAGGATGCGGCACTCGAAGACGGCCATCACGTAGGTGACTTCGTCGCCGTTCGAGTAGGTAACAGTGAACTCGGGACCCGAATAGACGCCGTGAAGCCGAATAGGCGCTACGTGGAGCCCCGTCTCCTCCCACACTTCGCGCACCAGGGCGTCGGCGGGTATCTCGCCGGGATCGATGCTCCCTCCGGGCGCGACCCAGCGCCGCGCGTCGGCGTGCTCGACGAGCAGCACGCGGCCGGCCTCGTCAAAAATAAGCGCAGTCACCGAGGGGAGGAGCAGGCGGGCGTGGCCCACCTTCTCGCGCAGGCGGCGGATGTGATCGGACATGGGCATGGGATGCGCGCTCAGCTCTCTTCCAGATAGCGCCGCCAGGGAGTCCAGTAGTAGTTCTCCCAACCTTTCGTCACGCCGTCGACGTCGTGCTCGGGAACGTTGACATGCACGAGATCGATGCGCCCCGCCTGCTTCGACGGCCAGAACGTGAGGATGAGAACGCTGTCGATGTCTTCCGGCTTCCATTTCTTCGACCGCCAGGTCTGAACGATGAGATGCTTGTGCACGGTATGGAGCATCTTCCCGGAGAGCATTCCGTTGAAGGCGCTGAAGGGCGACCCCGGAGTCGCGCTGATGGTGACGGGCGCGCCCGTGATTGTCTCGTGCAACTTGGGGTCGAGGTACATGCCGTAGAGCTGCTCGGCCGTGGTTGGCAACGTGACGCTCTGGCGAATGGGCTTGATCATGCCGGGTCCCTCCCCGTCGAACGGTCGGATGGCTGATGGGATGATAAGCCCGCCCCGCCGCCAGTTCAAATGAGCGGGCCGGGTGAGAGGAAAAGGCTCCATACCTTTCCATCGTCCAGCGATTCACGGCAGGCGGCCACGCGGCAGCGGATAGGCTCTTTGTTCGGCATAGGGCTTCTCTTGCCCTCTTTACCCGGCAAGAATCTTTGAGACACGTTTCCGCAGCGACGGCAGCAGCTCGACCCCGAACCACGGATTCCGGCGCAGCCAGAGGTTGTTTCTCGGGCTGGGATGCGGGAGCGGAACCAGGTGCGGCCGCCAGGCCGGCGCGCACTCGGGTCGTAGAACTCCTCGCGGGTCACGCCCAGCCACTCGCGCAGCCGGTCGCCGCTGGCGTCATCGAACGGCACGCCAGATTCGTGAACCTTTCTGCCAGGGGCCTGCCCCGCAATCAGAATCCTTGCCGCCGGGTGTAACTGAAGGACAGGCCGGGGACCGAGAGGCAAGTCAGCTTTGTAGAGGGTGCAGGCTCGAACATCGGTTAGCAAAGACGAAAACGAGGCCATGCCGAAGGACCTCCCTCTCACGCGCTCCTGTCCCCTGCTTGAATGATAGGCGCGACCTCGGCCCAAACGTCGTCTGTGCGTGTCTCTATGAAGCGCACGAGATCTTTTGGCGGGCTCCCGTCCTCGAAACGACGTTCCAAGGTGTAGGCGAGTTGCTCGAGGGGACTCTGGTTGTATCCGAACTGAATGAGCCCGATGCCATAGGCCAGGAGGAAGTTGCGCACGCCCAGCCTTGCCCACTGAACGACGTGGACCAGTTCGTGAAAGTACAGCCTCTCGGACGCTTGATCTTCCAGCAGGAAGAAGGTGTCCTTGAATGTGATGCCCGCGAACGACATTTGTTGCACCGGCGCCAGCTCCGGCAGGCCGAAACGATCGATCGGAGGGAAAGGAACCCGCGGCACGGTGACCGCCCTGGCGCGCTCCAGGATTTCAGGTGGAAAACAGGCCGGTAGCCGCTTGCAGCCCAGGGTGCTGACGGCACGGGCCCGTCCGCGGTGCTCGTCCAATAGCGCGTCGATCCACTGTACGACTTCGGGAAGCGCCGCATGGAATCGCTGAATGAGGTCGTCCTGCACGTTCATTCCTCTGCGCGTGGCATTGGTTAAATTTCGCAGCGTCGCCGAAATCAGCCTCCAGGATTTCCAGGTTCATTCTATCCTGCGCGAAGAGGCTTTCGGGTGTGAGGATCCAGGAGGAGTTCGTCCCCGCGTCCCGCCTCCATCATGGCCACCAGGCGGGCGAGATCGCGGCGCGCTCCGTCGAGATCCTCGCCTCTCTCCCAGTCGAACTCGCGGGGCGAGAACGGCCAGTTCTCTCCCAACGCCCAT